>DATNKN010000362.1:0-25104 GCA_035603375.1 Solirubrobacteraceae bacterium | reverse complement strand
CGTTTCAATGACGCACAGGCGGCCCATCGCAGGCTCGTCTTCGAGGAATTCGAGCAACCCTGCGAGAGCGGCGCGAATCCGCGACTGCCACTTCTCCCGCGGGCTGTAGTCGTCGAGCACATATTCTGAGGCGCGCGCGATCGCCTGGTCGAGCGCCGCGAGAAAGCAGTCTTCGAAATCGGCGAACACCTCGTAGAAGGTGCGGCGGGAGACACCCGAGCGCGCCACCACGTCGGCCACGGTGGCGGTTGCGCGGCCGCGCTCGGAGACGACGTCGATCATCGCCGCCACCATGCGAGCGCGCTGGATGTCAGTGACGGGCCCGCCGTCGAGCTGCTCAAACTCCATCCGTCGGGAGCTGTCCTCGCTCTCCGGCGGGCGGGGCCTCGCCTTACGCTCGCGGCCGGCGGAACTTGGCGCGGGCGACGCGCGTCCCTTAGTTTTGGGCGCCGCCGAAGCCCTTCATCGCTTCGGTCATCGCCGTGGGCTTGTCGAGGATCTGCGAGAAGCGCACGACCGTCACCGTATCCTCCGTCGAGACCTGACGCCCGTATATCTGCTCCAGGAACTTGATCAGCTCCTCGTGGCGACGGAACTCGGGGTTGTCATGCTTGATGTCGCGCGGCGACAGCTCGGCGACCTTCATCACCTCGACCTGGTCGATGACCGCTTCGAAAATACGCTCGCGCGGGGAATACTGGTAGCCGATCGTGACGAGCACCGCCTGATTCTTGCGGTACTTGCCCGACTTGTCGCCAAGTCGGATCGTGGCCGTCTTGCGACCCTTCTTCAGCTCGTCGGCGAAAATCGTCGAGTAGAAATTGAGTACCTGCACGACGCGCAGGCTACCGGTCTTGCTCGCGGATGACCAGCGCGCGGGCAACCATGTCGCGCTCACCCGGGTAGGTGAGCTCCTCCCGCGCACGCGCAAACTCCATCCAGCGAGCTTCCAGAACCTCATCGTCGTGGTCTGCCAAATCCCCGCTGACATAGCGAAACAGGAAGAAGAAAACGCTCTTGGCGACGCGACGGCGTTTGCGCACATACCAGTAGCGCACCTCGCCCACCTCGCCGACCAGCTCGGCCGTGACGCCGGTCTCCTCACGCACCTCGCGCGTCGCCGCCTGCTCGGGTGTCTCGCCATCGTCGAGGTGGCCCTTGGGCAGGCACAGCACCAACGAACCGTCGGCGGCCTTTCGGGTTGGGACGATCACAAGCACGTTCCCGTCGTGAACAACGACGCCGCCAGCCGACACCTCGTGCGGCGTTCGACTGCCGAAGCCGCGTCGCGGCTTGGCCTGCTTCTCAGAAGACATAGCGCTCCAGTGCCGTGGGGTCGTGTACGACCAGGCGACCCCGGCCCTGGGAAATCACGCCGGCACGCTCGAGCACCGCGAGAAAGCGGGAAGCCGACTCGCGCGAGGAGCCGGCCAGCTTGGCGAGGTCGGCCTGGGTGGCGGTGACGAGCACCTCGCGATCGGGCTCACCGGCCGCGGCGGCCTGAGCGACGAGCTCTCCGAGCACCACCGCCACGCGACTCTGGACTGTTTGAAAGGACTGTTTGGCCAAGCGCTCGTTGGTCTCACGCAAGCGCCGCCCGAGCGCCACCACCAGGCGCGCCGAAATGCCCGGGTGCTCGACCATCAAGCGGCGCATGTCCGGTCCGAGCACCGCCACCACCACCGTACGCTGCACGGCCTCGACGGTGGCCGAGCGACGCTCGTCCTCGAACATCGCAAGCTCGCCGAAGATATCGCCGGATCCGAACGTGGCGAGCGTGATCGTGCGCCCGTCGGGATGCTCGCGCACGGCGCGCGCGCGACCGGAGCGCACGATGTAGCAGGTGTCGCTCGAGTCGCCCTCACGGAACACGACCTGGCCAGGCTCGAACGTGCGCGGCACGGCCAGTTGGGCGATCCTCCCCAAGTCCTCGCCGTCGAGCGTCGAGAACACCGGCACGCGCCCGAGCAACTCGACAATATCCGCCGCCTTGGTCGCACCCATGCCAAGGGGATATCACACACGCCCCGCAGCGCTATCTTCAAAGGATGACACCGCTCAGGGCAATAGCGCCACTGGCACTGGCGACGACGATCGCGCTCACAGCAGCGAACGCGGCGACCGTCGCGCCCTCGACGGCCAGCGCCGCGGCGACCGCGCCCTCGACCACACACCAGCCGTCGCATTCGCGGGAACTGTGGGCAACCGTGGACGTGTGCAATCCAAAGGATCAACCCAATACGCTCGGCATCCGCGGCTCGATGCCGAGCAACGGCCAGGCCGGCGTGACGATGTATATGCGCTTCCGCGTGCAATACCTCGACGCGAGCACCGGCAAGTGGCTGGACCTCGGCCAGGGTGCGGACTCCGGCTTCCTGAAGGTCGGCTCGGCGGCGCTGACGCGTCAGGCGGGACGCAGCTTTCAACTTGCGCCGACCAGCGGCAAGACGGCATATACGCTGCGGGGCGACGTGATCTTCCAGTGGCGCAAGGACACGACCGTGCTCGAAGCCGCCACGAAGGCGACCTCCGCCGGGCACACGAGCCTCGCCGGGGCGGACCCACGCGGGTTCAGCGCCGCCACGTGCACGTTGCCCTAGTTGGGGCGCTTGTTGAGGCGCGTACCTAGTCGGGCGCTCGTATGTAGGCGCGTAGAGCCCCGCTGCGGGGCTCTGGCACGTGCCCGGGCTTACGCGGCGGTGGCCGGCGCGGCCGTGAACAGGCGGGGGTTGTTCGTGATGATGCCGTTGACCCCGAGCGCCGTGAGCTTGCCGATGCGAGCCGCGTCGTCCACGGTCCACACATACAGCTCGCCGCCCGCGCTCGCGACGGCGCGCACGAGTGCGGGGGTGACGACTCGCCAATGGGCCATGATCGCGTCGACCGCGCCGCTGCGCAACGCGCGCGCCGCACGGCGTGGGAGCAACGCTCGATAGCCGACCAGCATCGCCAGCGCCGGCACCGCGGTGAGCATGTCGCTCGTGTAGTCGCGGCGCACGCGCGGCACCGACCAGCCCAGGCGCAGCGATGGCTCCGCCGCACGCACGCGCGCAAGCGAGTCGGGGAACATGCCACTCAGCAACGTTCTGCTCGTCAGGCCGGCGGTGCGCAGCGCATCCACCACCTGCATCTCATAGCCGGGAAGCTTCACGTCGAGGTCGAACTCGACACCCTCGAACTCAGGGCCCGCCAGGTGGGCGAGCGCCTGCTCGAGCGTGAGCGGTGTGCGCGAGCGCATGTCCTCGTAGTCGTGGGCCACGAGCAGCCTGCCGCTGCCGTCTGGGCGCTCGCTGAGCACGTCGAACTCGATCATGTCCACACGCTCGGCCAGCGCGGCCGCGAAACTCTCCGGCGTGTTGCCCTGGGCGAGATGCGCCGCGCCCTTGTGGCCCACCCGCCGGGGGCGCGCGCCGGCGCGGATGGCATGGTGCGTGGCCACTACGCACCAGGATAGAGGCGCGCGCGGGGCGCGACGGAAGCCCAGGACGCGGTCAGACACTTGCGCATGGTGCCCGCGGCCTCGATCGCTGCCGAAGCCGGGACACAGTAGGCGCTTGCGCGTGAGACGCCCGCCACCCTGGCGCCACGACGCTCAGGACACCGCGAGGCGCTTACGCTTGGCGCTCGACACCTCGATCGCTTCGACCGCCGGTCGCGGGCCAACGTAAGGAGCGAGGATCAAGAACGTCAGGTGATCCACCAGGCACGGCAGGTAGCGCAGACGGTCGTGCGGCGCGTAGCTTGCGAGAATCGACCAGATCGCGCCGATGATCGCCTCGGATGCGACACCCGGCGCGCGACGCGGTTCCGGCACGTGGTGGGTCATCACCTTGATGAACCCATCGAGCACACCGCTGACACGCTCCACGACGCCGTTGCCGGCGTCGAACAGGTCGATAAACGAAAGCTTCACCAGACCCGGGTGGGCGGCGCAATATCCGATCAGCGCCTCGACGCCTTTATGCACCGCATCGGTCCACTCCGTGTCGTTGCGCGTGGCTCGGCGCACCGCGTCGTGAGCTTCAGCGGCAAACTCGTCGACGACCGCCAGCAGGCACTCTTCCTTGTTGGGGAACTCGCGATGGAAAGCTTCGGTGGACACAGCCGCGGTGCGCGCGATTTCGGCGTCGGTGATGTTCGTGTAGCCCTCCTCGAGCGCCAGCTGCACCATCGCGTCCATCACCGCGGAGCGGCGGTCTTCGCGCGTCAGAAAGCGCGCGCGTTTGGCAACCAGCCGGGGCGGTCGCGCCGAGCCGAGCGTGCGCAGACGCGAAACCGACGTGGAGCGGTAGGAGCTGACCCAGTCGAGCAGTTCGTCGGTGAGCCCGGCAAGCTCCTGCTGGCGGCCTTCGCGCAGACGCCTGAGCACCACGAAGCGCACACCGCCGACAATCGCCCGCGGCGCAAGCGGCGGCAGCGCGATGCCGTCGGGCGTGAGGCTGAAACCCGTCGCCACGACACGCTCGAAGGAGGTCGCGGTGAGCTGCAACCGTTTGTGGCCGCGCGGGCCGATGCCGATCGACTCGACGAGCACCAGATGAGCGCCGCGCGGATCGGCGGCGATACCGGCGAGGAACACCCGACAGGCCGCATACAGCCGGTTGGCCCAGCCGCGCTCGCTGAGCCACGCCTTCAGCACGCGCTTGCGCGAGGCCGCGACGAGCGCGTCGTAGGTGGATAGGAAACAGTCTTCCTTGTTTGTGAACTGCTCGTAGAAGGCGCGGCGCGAGACACCCGCCAGCGCGATCACGTGCGCAACGCTCGTGGCGGCATAGCCGCGCTGGTAGACCGACTCGACCATGCCACCGTGGATGCGCGCACGCTGGTGGAGCGCCACCTCCTCGCGGGCGAGACCGTGAGGACCGTGCGGGAGGCGTTTGTAGAGCGGCGCGGGTCCCTCGTAGGAGTCGGTGAAGTGCCCGTCGAGCACAACCCCCTCGTGCGACTGTTCCTCACAGGGCGAGCGGAGCGACTCCTCAGCGGTGAGAATGGCCGAGGATCCGCCATTCCGAGCATCCCTAGCTGTTCCATTCATCCCCATAGTTCGGGAAGATAATTCAGGTCTAAATGGTTGGCAAGCCGTCGGTAGACGATCCCGATCATTGTTTCCGACTCCGTCGGCAAGGCGTTTGGACCTCGTCTCGGAGGGGTACTCCGCTCGACCCAGGCCGCTTGCGCCGGCCGGCCGGGCGTGGGTTGCGCACTCCCGATATCCCGCTCATCGCTCCCTCTCCTCCCCGTTACAAACCCGATCTTATTCGAGAAACTCGAGCGATTCAAGCTCGAAGCGTGAGCCGCCGGGGCCCCTGACGAAAGCCGAGCTCGACCAGGCTCGGCTCTATATCGGAGCCGATCGCGGGCTCGCCGTCAACCCGCTCGAGCGCGATCGCCTCAACCCGTCCCGCGCGCACCGCGTCCGCGAGCGCACGCAGCGCAAGCGCAAGCGGCACGTGGTCCTCCACCGAGCCGTGCGCGGTCGAGGCCCGGGCGCCAGCACGCGATGCGCTGCTCGGAGCCCGAACGTGCGCGCTCGCCGGCTCCTCGGCGAGCGTCACGATTCCGCGTCCGCCGCGCTCCAGGTAGAGCACCGGACGATGTTCCACGAACACCACGTAGGACCCCGCCACGCGCGCCGGGCGGCGGGTGGCGCCCTCGCGCCGGGGCCAGGGCAGCACCGCGCCGTAGGGCTGAGCGGGATCGACCGCAGCGAGCACGAGTGTCGTCGCCTCACCCTCGGGCGCCCGCGCGCGCAAGCGCTCCACCGCCCCAGGCAGCGCGAACTGCGCCCCGCCCAAGCCCTCGAGGAAGTATCCGCGGCGACACACGCCGAGCGTCTCCAGTTCGGCAAGCGCGGCATACACCGCGGAGAAGCCCCCAGCCACGCCCTCGGCCAGGACCTGCTCGCGCGTGAGCACCCCGTAGCGCTCGAGTAGCAGTTCCGCCTGGGCGCGACGCCGACGCCGCTCAAGCTCGATCGCCGATGGGGCGACGGCGTCCTCGCGCGCGGCCTCTTCGACGAAGAGTGCCCGCGTAAGCGACCAGCGGCCCTGCACCTGCGCGCTTGCGCCAAATCGCCCGCCGCGCAGCGAGTGGGCGGCGAAGCGTCGCCCGCCGCGCAGAGTGCCCGCGCGCGCGCGCTGTGCACCGTCGGGAACGTGCGCCGCAAGCGCTCGGCGCGGGGCGCGCAGCGGTGCCCACGCGTCGTTGGTGAGCTCGCCCGCCCACACCAGGTCCCACAGCGCACGTGTGAGCTCGAGCCCCGGCACGTCCAGCTCGGCGAGCAGGTCGGTGAAGAAGCAGGGCGACTCGGCCAGGCGCGCACGCAGCAGCACGTGCTCGCGCTGCTGCTGCGGCGCGGCCCCGGGGGCCGCGCCGCGCGCGTTGCCGGGCGACGCGGGGGAGGAGGAAGGTGGTGAGGGAGAGAAGCCGGCGAGTGGACCGAGCAGGGCGGCATCCTCGCGGAAGTACAGCGCCACGCGCCCGGAGTCGCGGCCGAGCGAGCCCGCGCCAACCCACACCACCTCGCCGCTCGCACACAGGCTGTCAAGCCAAGCGGGGGAGTAGGAGCCGGTGCGCGCCCGCAACACGTCACGCTCCCAGCACGCCACCGGCAGCGCAAGCCCCTGCAGTGGCACGAGCGCTTCGCGCAGCCGCTCCACACCACCGGCCTCACCCGAGGCGCTGCCGCCGGGTCGCCCCACCGAGGTCGAGCGCCAACGATCCACACCCTGCCAGGAGGGCATGAAAGCGCTCAGCGCGCGCGGCCCAACCGGCTCGATCTCCTTGCGCAGCGCGGCCAACGACGCGCGACGCAAGCGACGCAGCACGGCCACGTCGCACCACTCGCGCTCGCCCGCTTGCGCTGCGTTCCCCTTCTCGGCCCCGCCACTCGCCGGCAGCGGCGACGGGTAGCCGACCGGGCGCAGCTCACCGCGCACGAGCCCGCCGGAGCGCTCCAGCTCGCGCAGCGCCGAGGACACGTCGACGCCATAGCGCGCGTGCAGCTCCGCACTTGTAAACGGACCGTGCGTGCGTGCATATCGCGCCACCAGCGCCACCAGCGCATCGGGAACGTCTCCCAGGAACGCGCTCGGCAGTCCGCCCGGGGGAGGGCAGCCAAGCGCATCGCGATACAGCCCCGCGTCGGCAGCCGCGATCAGGCGCTCCTCGCCCGCGATCCGCACGCGCAGCGCGCGCCGCTCGTGCTCCAGGGCGGCGAGCATCCGCTCCGGGTCGAGCCCGCGCAGCACCCGCTCGCCGATCTCCTCGGGGCGCAGGTCGCCAAGCATCCGCAGCACGTCGCCGAGCGTGTCGCCGTCGGTCGCCTGGGTGTGCTCGGAGCGATGCTGAAGATCGTCTTCGATACGCACGAGCGCGCCCGCGTCGATCAGCTCGCGCAGCTCCTCTTGGCCGAGCAGCTCGCGCAGCAGCTCGCGGTCGAGCGACAGCGCGGCGGCGCGGCGCTCGGCGCTCGGCGTGTCGCCCTCGTACATATAGCTCGCCACGTAGTCGAACAGCAACGAGCCGGCAAACGGAGAGGCACTCGGGGTTTCGACCTCGACCAGCGACACCTCGCGAGTGGACAGGCCACGCAACAGCTCACGCAGGCCCGGCAGGTCGAGCACATCGCGCAAACACTCGCGATAGGTCTCCAGCACAATCGGAAAGTCGGGATAGCGTCGCGCCACCTCGAGCAACCCCTGCGCCTTCAGCCGCTGCTGCCACAGCGGCGTGCGCCGGCCGGGGTAGGAGCGCGGGATCAGCAGCGCACGCGCGGCGTTCTCGCGAAAGCGCGCCCCGAACAACGCCGAGCCGCCAAGCTCGGCGACGACCGCCTCCTCGACCTCCTCAGGGTCGAGCGCCACCAGATCGGCATACGACGCGCCGGCCGGCGTGTCTTCGTCGACGTCCACGTCGGGCAGGCGCACGACGATGCCATCGTCGGACCACAGCGCCTCCCCGTCGATGCCAAAGCGCTCGCGAATACGCGCGGAGATGGCAAGCCCCCAGGCAGCGTGCACGCGGCCCCCGTAGGGGGAGAGCACACACAGCCGCCAGTCGCCGATCTCGTCGCGGAAGCGCTCCAGCACGATCGTGCGGTCGCTGGGGAGCACCCGCGTTGCCGCGCGCTGCTCGCGCAAGTATTCGATCAGGTTGGCCGCCGCGCGCTCGTCGAGGTCGTATTCGCGCGCCAGCGGCCCCGCCTCCCGATCCACCGCCGAGCGCGCAAACGCGCCGATTGCCACACCCAGCTCCTTGGGCCGGCCGATCCCCTCGCCCTTCCAAAACGGCACCGCGCCCGGCACGCCCGGGGCGGGGGTCACGATCACCCGGTCGCGGCCAATTTCCTCGATCCGCCACGACGACGCGCCGAGCAGGAACACCTGGCCCGGGCGTGCCTCGTACACCATCTCCTCGTCCAGCTCGCCCACACGCCGTCCGTCCGGGAGCGTCACCGCATACAACCCGCGGTCGGGAATCGTGCCGGCGTTGACGATCGCGAGCTGACGAGCACCCTTGCGCGCGCGAATGCGTCCCGCCGCGCGATCCCACACGATGCGTGCCCGCAGCTCCCCGAACTCGCTGGAGGGATAGCGCCCGTCCAGCATGTCCAGCACGTTCTCCAGCAGCGCGCGCGGCAGCTCCGAGTAGGAGTGAGTGCGCGTGAGCAGCGCATACAACTCATCGACCGAGACATCCTCCTCGGCCGACGCGGCGATCGCGACGATCTGCTGGGCGAGCACGTCGAGCGCGTTGCGCGGCACGACCGTCGGCTCGATCGCGCCTTCGCGCATCCGCCTGCACACGACCGCGCACTCGAGCAGATCGCCGCGAAACTTCGGGAAGATGCGCCCCTTGCTGACATCGCCCACGCCGTGACCAGCGCGCCCGATGCGCTGCAACCCGCGTGCCACCGACTTGGGCGACTCGACCTGCACGACCAGATCCACCGCACCCATATCGATACCCAGCTCAAGCGAGGAGGTCGCCACCAGGCACGGCAGCTCACCGGCCTTCAGCTGCTCCTCGATCGTCGTGCGCTCCTCGCGTGAGAGCGAGCCGTGGTGGGCACGTGCGATCTCGCGCAGCGCCACAGGCCGAGCTTGCGTCTCGGGAACGCCGAGCGGGCCGCCCCCATGGGCGGCCCCATCCAAACCATCCCCATCGCCATTTGAGTGCTGCTCGGCGCTCGCGCTCGCCGCGGCCAGCTCGTTCAAGCGCAGCGCCACGCGCTCAGCCGAGCGACGGTTGTTGACAAACACGATTGTCGAGCGGTGCTCGCGCACCAGCGCCAGCAGCTCCGGGTAGATCGCCGGCCAGATCGAATTACGCGTCGACTCGCTGCCCGGCACATGATCGTGGATCGGCGAGCCGGCGCCCGCGAGCGGGTCCAGCGGGTCGCCGCTCGGTGCGGCGGCCGGACCGCCCAGATCGCTCATCGACTCGACCGGCACGTGGATGCGCAGATCCAGCGGCTTGCTCGCGCCCGCGTCGAGGATGCGCACCTTGCGCTTCGGCCCAACCAGGAAGCGACCGATCTCCTCGAGCGGGTTCTGCGTCGCCGACAGGCCGATCCGCTGCAAGCCGGCCCCGCTCGCCTGCTCCTCCAATCGCTCGAGCGTCAGCGCGAGGTGCGCGCCGCGCTTGCTCGCCGCCACGGCATGGATCTCATCGACGATCACCGTCTCTGCCGTGCTCAGCATCGCGCGCGCACGCGAGCCAAGGATCAGATACAGCGACTCGGGCGTCGTGATCAGGATCTCCGGTGGTTTGCGCGCCATCGCCGCGCGCTCGGCCTGCGAGGTGTCGCCGGTGCGGATGCCCACGCTCACATTCGCGCCGATCCCGCGCAACGGTGCGCGAAGGTTGCGCTCGATGTCATACGACAGCGCCTTCAGCGGCGACACATACACGACCCGCACCCCGCTGCTCGTGGGTTGCACGCGCTCGCCGGGAGGCTGGGTGCGGGTCGTCGCGTTCAGCCGATCGAGCGCCCACAGGAATGCCGCCAGCGTCTTGCCCGACCCCGTCGGGGCGGACAGGAGCACGTGCTCACCGCTGGATATCGCCGGCCAAGCCTTTGCCTGAGCCGGCGTCGGCTCAGAAAACGACGCCTCGAACCAGCCGCGCGTGGCGGCGGCGAAGGCGGCGAGTGGATCTGGTTTGGAGCGCGCCACGTCCGCCGAGGCTAGCGCGCTCGCGTCCTCGCCAGAGAGCCTGTCAACTGGCTCGAACAGGTCCGATCGGCGCGCAAACTCGGTTCTCGGGATTGTTCCATTAGACTGCCGCACGTGAGCGCCGACGACAAAGCGCAACAGTTATACGGGAGCAGCGCAAAGAGAACGCGCAAGCGCCCGCGCACGTGGATGCGCTGGATCAGAGTCGCACCGCGAAGCGGCGAGCACGAGCCAGCCAGCGTCCCTCCGCAAGTCGAGCAACTCGACCTGAGCACAACGCTGCACGCGCTGCCGGCCCGACTCGACGGCTCGAGCCTTCCCAACGGTGTCGTCGAGCTGCTGATCGAAGATTTCGAAGCGCCCACCCGCCAGTTGTTCGACATCCAGGATGGGTGCATCGCGCTCGTGGAGCCCGGCACCGCCGTCCCCTGGGCCAGTATCTCCGGCACCGCCACCGCCTGGGCGCAGGCACTCGGGCCCGAGCGCGACATGACCGAGCTGCAGCTCACCGGCGACGGGCAGTTGGCACGACGCGTGCTGGACGCACTGCCCGCGCACAACCTGTAGGGCCTGCACGGCTCCGGCGAGCGGCTCTAACCCGGAGCCAGCACCTCGGCGCCCGCAAGCGCTCGCGGCTCGCCGTGCAACACCCAGTCGGCCACCAGCTCGCCGAGCGCCGGCGAAATCTGGATGCCCGCGCCACCGCCACCAACGACGATCACAGACGCGCACCCAAGCGCCGGCCCCACCAGCGGCCGACCGTCCGTGCTCATCGGATACAGCCCGGCCCAACCTCCGCCCAGCCACGAGTCCCCCAAGTTCGGTAGTCGATGCGACAGCGCACGGGCGAGCGCCTCCAGAAACTCCTCGTCGGCGCCGCGCGCGTAATCGTCCGGATCGACACCGCCGCCTAAGGGCTCATCAGAGTGCAGCCCCGCGATCAGCCGCCCGGGACTCTCGTGGCGGAAATACACACCCTGCAGCCCGCTGCCCGGCGTGTAGTCCACGACCGACGGCATCGTGTAGGACAGCTCGCGCGTCAGCTTCACCTCACATGCCTGGCGCCGCTGCGGTATCAGCTCGACCTGACAGCCGAGCAGCTCTGCCACCTTGCCAGCCCACGGGCCGGCCGCGTCGACCGCCACGTCGCACTCGAGCGCGCCCTCGCTCGTCTGCAGAAGCAGGCCGCCGCCGTCGCGCTGCTGTGCCGTGAGCAGCTCGCAGTCGAGGCGCAACTTCACACCGGCTGCCACCGCCAGCTCCGCCAGCAGCTCGCAGTAGAGCTTGCCGTCCAGATAGCCGTCGCTCGGCCCCCACAGCCCAGCCGACACATCGTCAACGCGCATGTCCGGCACGAGCCTCGCGACCTGTGCGCGATCGAGCACGCGCGCGTCCCCCACACCCAGCTCGCGCTGGATCTCGACGCTGCGAGCAAACGCCGCGGGAGCATCCTCGCCATGGCCGAGACGCAGGTACCCGTTGCGCACGACGCGCAACCCATACTCGCGCTGCAACCTCGTAAACGCCTGCATCGAGCGCACGCGCAGCTCGATGTCCAGTCGCTGCAGATACTGCGTCTCCACGAGCCCCACCGACAGCCCCGAGGACCCGGCCGCGACATGGCGCGCCTCGATCGCCACCACACCCCCGACGCCGCGCCGCGCCAGCTCGAGCGCGCTGGACAGGCCAAGCGCGCCGGCGCCGATCACGCACACTAAGGGGCCGGAGTCACCCACAGTCAATCGCCCACCCGACCGAACGAGTCCGAGTAACCGGCGGCGGCTTGCTCGAACGCTCGCAGGGCGCGGTCGATCGTCTGCTCGTCCATCGGAGTGCACACGCTCATGAGTCCGTCGGCACCAATCAACACACCACTACGATAAGCCGAACGCCACAGGGCGGGCATGTCGGGCGAGTGCAGCCTGGCCAGCGAGCCCGCTCCGGCGACCGTGTAGCCGCGCTCGCGCAAGCCTGCGCGCAAGCGCTCGCCGAGCACACCGATCCGCTCTATCTCCCGCGCGTCAAGTGCTTGCAGCGCTGCCAGCCCGGCGAGCATCGACACGGGATTGGCCGAAAACGTACCCGCGAGCCCGACCGCGCTCGGGTTGTGCGGGTCGAACACGTCCATCAGCTCCGGCCTGCCCGCAAGCGCGCCGACCGGCAAGCCGCCACCAACCGACTTGCCGAGCGTCACGATGTCGCCCTGGATCCCATACAGCTCCTGCATACCCCCGGTTGCCATCCGAAACGTGATCACTTCGTCCAGGATCAGCGCAATACCGCGCTCGCGCGTCTGCTCGCGCACCAGCTCGGCAAAGGAGCGCTCGACCGGATATAGGCCGGCACGATTGGGCATCAGATCGAGCAGCACGCACGCCACCCGCCCCGGATGGGAGTCGAGCAAGGCGCAAAACGCGTCGGCGTCTCCCAGCCGCAGAGCCGGCGCGGATCGGCTCGTGCCCGGTGGCACACCCCGCGCCCCCGGCTGCGCCAGCGTGTCCCAACCGCCGTGATAGCAGTGCTCGAAGCGCACCACCAGCTCGCGCCCGGTGGCGGCACGCGCGGCCCTGACCGCGGCCATCACGGCCTCCGTGCCCGACCCGGTAAAGCGCACCCGCGGCGCCCACCCGATTCGCCGGACCAGGTGCTCGGCCAGCTCAACCTCGGCTGCGCTAGGCAACCCAAACGCCGACCCTTGCGCCAGCGCCGCCGATGCGGCCTTGAGCGCCGGCGCAAACGCGTGCCCGTGCACCAGTGCCGAGAAATCGCAGTGCAGGTCGATCAGCTCGTGCCCGTCGGTATCGGTCAGGCGCCAGCCCTCGCCGCGACTCGCATAGGGCGGGTGCGGTGCCACGAACAGCGTCGTGCGCGAACTTCCGCCAGGAAACAGCGCTCGCGCACGCTCGTACAGATCCTCGCCGCTTGCCGCGTGCTCGCCGCTCACTGGCCCACCAACACCGGCTCGCCCGCTGGCGCATACAACTCGATCGTCGAGCCCAGCGCCAGGTCTGTGCACTCGCGCGTCTGCATTGTCGCGACCACGCGGCCAAGCCCCTCGACATCGACGCCCACCTGTTGCTCGTCGCCGAACAGCAACAGTTCGGCAACAGTGCCCCGCAACCGCAGTGCGCCCTCCGAGTGCGTCCGGCGCAAGCTGTGACGGCGCACCGCCAGCGTCGCCCCGCCGGCGGACGTCGGCGCGACCGCGGCGCTCGCCTCGCAGCGAATCTCGCAGCCGGCGCAACGCACGCGCGCCGTCCCGTCGCCGAGCGCCACCGCCTCCTCCACCGCAAGCAGGTTGGCATTGGCAAAGAAGCTGGCCACAAACGCGTTGGGCGGGTGAGCGTAGAGGCCCTCCGGCGACCCCAGCCCCACGATCTCCCCGTCGCGCATGATCGCGATCCTGTCCGACAGCGCGAGCGCCTCCTGCTGGTCGTGAGTTACATACACGATCGTCGCGCCAAGCTCGCGGTGCAGCGAGCGAATCTCCTGCTCCATCTCCACGCGCAGTGCCTTGTCCAGCGCGCCGAGCGGCTCGTCCATCAGGATGATCTGCGGATCGTAGGCAAGCGCGCGGCCAAGCGCCACGCGCTGTTGCTGACCGCCAGAGAGCTGGCGCGGATAGCGCGCCTGCAGGCCGTCGAGGCGCAGCAACTCGAGCATCGCGCTCACCCGGCGCTCGCGCTCGGCCCGCGGGGTGCGGCGCAGCTTCAGTCCATACCCGATGTTCTGAGCGACGGTCATATGGGGAAACAGCGCATAGTGCTGAAACACCATGCCCACGCCGCGACGCGCCGGCGCCAAGCGCGAGATGTCACGCCCACGCAGGCGCACCTCACCGCCGCTGGGCGCCTCGAATCCCGCAATCGTCTTCAGCAGTGTCGTCTTGCCCGATCCGCTCGGGCCGAGCAGTGTGAGCAGCTCGCCCCGATACACACACAGATCGACCGAGCGCAGCGCACGCGTGGCGCCATAGGACTTCTCAAGCGCTGATATCTCAAGGACAAGCTCGCTCATCCCCTGTCACGCGTGAGTCGCACGGCGAAGATCATCGCAGCGCTCGTGCCGAGTATCAGCAGCGTCGCGATTGCGGTCACGACCGGGTCGAGCCCGAAGCGAACCGAATCGAGTATCGCCCGGGGCAGCGTTTCCTGACCCGGGCCGCCGAGGAAGTTGATGAACACCGACTCGTCGAAGCTCGTCATAAACGCCAGCACGCCGCCCGCCAGGATCGCGGGCGCGAGCAGCCGCACAGTGATCTCAATCCAGGCACGCGCGCGACTCGCGCCGGCAACCATCGCCGCCAACTCCAGCTCCTCAGGTATGCGGCTGAGCGCCGGGCTGGTCACCAGCAGCATCACCGGGAGCGCGAGCGTCAGATCGGCGAGCACCAGGCCGAAGTACGTGCCGAGCAGCCCGGTCTGCACGAACACCCCATAAATCGCGACCGCATAGGCCGACACGGGCAGCACCAGCCCGGTCAAACCGCCGAGCTGAAGCGCGTTGCGAGCGGGCAGACGACTGCGATGGAAGGTAAACAGCGCCGGCACCACGACCGCCGCCGCCAGCAGCGCCACCGGCACCGCGATCTTCACCGACAGCCACAGCGCCGAGCCCCAGCGCGGATCTTCCAACAGCACGCGATACTGGCGCAGCCCCCACGAGTGCGGCGGAAAATCGAAGTAGCGTTCGCCGGAGAACGAAAGTGCGACCACCATCGCGGGCGGCACGAGCATCGCCAGCACAATCGCCACCACCACGCCTGCACCTGCGGTTCGCGTCGCGCGATCGCCAGTCATCGCGCCGCGCGACAGTCGCGGCGGTGAGGTGCTCGCGGCGGTGCTCGTCATCACGCCACCGCCCGTGCAAGGCGCTCGCGCCCGACCAAGAGCAACGCGCCGCCAAGTACCGCGATCGCCCCCACCAGCAAGATCACCGAGGCGGCGCTCGCCACCGGATAGTCGAAAAACGTGAAGATGTAATCGCTTATAAAGCTCGCCAGGAACGGCGTTTGTGCCCCCCCGAGCAGCACCGGCGTGACATAGAATCCAAGTGAGATAGCGAACACGAGCGCCGTCGCCGCCACGATGCCGGGGAGCGCCAGCGGCAACACGACGGTGCGCGCCGCATAGGACCGCGAAGCACCCATCCCACGCGCGGCGTCGAGCAGCGTCTCGTCCACCGAGAGGAACACCCCATACAGGGTGAGCGCCGCATAGGGCACCATCGTGTACACCATCCCGATCGCCACCGCGGCGGAGGTGTACAACAGCGACACCGACCCCAGCCCGAGCGCCTGCACCACCTTGTTCAGCGGCCCTTCGGCCGACAACAGCAGCACGATCGAGTAGTTCTTTACAACCGTGCCCATCCAGAAGGGCACGAGCACCGCCAGCCACAGCAGCACCTTCACCGCCGAGCCCCTGGCGGTGCGCAGGTACCAGGCGAGCAGCCCGCCCAGCGAGACCGCGACAACGCTCACCAGCGCCGCCGCGACGAAGGTCGTTATCAGCGAGCGACGGCCGGCGGAGCTTTCGAACACGGCCGCATAGTTGTCAAGCCCAGCCCCGGTGGTGAGCGAATCGACCGTCAGTCTCGCCAGCGGGTAAAGCACCAAACCCGCAAGCACGATCAGCAACGGCGCCACCAGCACCAGCGCCCAGCCATTGCCGAGCACGGGCGCCCAGGCACGACCGCCAGCGCCGGCGCAGGTGTGTGTTCGCGGACCCGGGTCGGGTGGGTCCGCGAACACTCCACGCAAGCCCTCAGCGGACATGCGCAGCTTCGCTCCCGCGTCGGGAGTCTCGACTATCCGCGCAGGAAGTTCTCGTAAGCGGTGTCCAGTTCGGTGCCATGCTGGGCATACCAGGGGAAGTTCGGCACCGCCATCTGCTTGAAGTTGACGGGATTGTCGGCGAGCTGTTCGCTGAAGGACGCCGGCAGATACTTCAGCGCTTGCGGGTTAGGCACCGAAATGTGGATTTCCTTTGCCCACTGCGCCTGGTTCTTCGGATGGCTGGCAATCCACGAGAGCAGCTTGAACGCCGTCGCTTCGTGCGGTGCCCCGGCCAGCACCGTCCAGAAGCTCGGTTCGTAGGCGCCGCCCAGCCACACGACCTTGATTTTCACTCCCTGGGATTCAAGTTCGTATGCGCGGTTGCTCCACATGATCCCCATATCCACCTGACCGCTGTGCATCGCCTGCACCTGCTGTTCGCCCGACTGCCAAAACACCTTGATCTTTGGCTTGAGCCCTTCGAGCGTGTTGATCGTGCGTTTTATGTTCACAGGCGTCGTGGCCGTCTGGGAGATCGGCATTCCGGCCGCGACCTCGGCGGTCGTGACGGCCTCGATCGGTTCGATCCCGGCAAACATGCGCGACTGGGGATACAGCTTCGTGTTGTAAAACTGCGCCATGTTGGCGGGACAGCTTTTCATCTTCGCCATGTTGCACACGATCACGTTGCCGACGTTTCCGTGCGCAAACCCGAACGATGTCACGTTGACGGCGCCAAGCTCCCGTTCCAGTTCAGCCTTCTGGGAGGCCGACAGCGTCGCCAGCTCGTGCTTGCCCGCAAGCGCATAGGCGGTACCCCCGCCGACCGAGTCGAGCGCGTCCCACTCGATCTTTTTGGCCTGGTTCTGAGCTTCCACGCGTGCGAGCTGGGTGCCCGGAGCGTCGACAAAGCGCGAACCCGTTTTGGTTTCGGCGCCAAACGGGGTCAGGTAGGACTTCTGGGTTGCTTCGTCAATCGGGCTGCCCCAGCCCCCGATCGTGACCGTGGTCGAGCTTTTGGAGCTACTACCGCAGGCACTCACGCCCAGCGACACCGCCAGCAGCCCGACCATACTCAACAATCCCCACCTGCTCCTGACCAATGACCGCATCTGCGCACCACTTCCTCTCCGCTCGGACTCGATGACCTGAAAACCAGCTACCGCGCCACGCCCTCTCAGCGGAACACAGCGTCAAGAGTTCCTCGCGATATCGATTGTTTGGAGTCGAGCACCCGGTTGCCAATGACCGTGAGGATCGCGTGCGCCGCGTAGCGCGCGGTGCGCCCTCCCCCCACATCGTATTGTGGAATCATCTCGCATACGTCAAATGCACCGAGATTTTGGAACTCGGGGAGGACGGCTAGAGCCGCCAGCACCTCGCCGGAAGTGAGGCCGTCGACGACGATGCTGTGGGTGCCGGGCGCATATGCCCCGTCGGTCGCGTCGATATCGAACGTCACATACAGGTGCTCGACACCCTCGCAAGCGATCTCCAGCGCCTCGCGCATCGTCTCGAGCACTCCACGGCGGCGAATCGAAGCCAGCGTATAGCCCACAAAGCCACGCTCCTGGCAGATCCGCAGCTGCTCAGGCTCGGCGATATTTCCTCCGTTCAGCCCCCACCAAACCATGTTTCCGACCGCCTCGTGCTCACTGATGCGACGGGCGAAGGTGCCGTGGTTGAGGCGACCCATGTCGCGGAACTCGTCCCACAGGTCGAAATGGCCGTCGATGTTCAGGAAGCCGACCTTCGCGCCGGGGGCGCGCGAGCGCACCCCGCGCGCATAACCGATGAAGGATGGGTAGGGAACGAAGTGATCGCCACCGATCACGACGGGCATCGCCCCGCGTTGCACGATCGCGGCAACCGGTCCCGCGATCGCCTCGATCTGCGCCTGCACGTCGCCCTGGTGGATGCGCACATCGCCCACGTCGAACAGGCGGGGTTGCTCGGGAACGGTCCAGACACGGCCGTCGTCGACGTTCACATAGCCCACCGGCTCGGTCTGAAGGCCGTAGTAGCCGGCGAGATACAGCGATGCCTCGCGAATCGCGCGCGGGGCATGGCGCTGCCCGTTGCGCCCCAGCGTCCAGGAGTCCAGCGGAACGCCCAGCACGGCCACCGAGCCTGCCGGCAACTCCTGCGGAGCCACCTGCGGGGCACGATAGAAAGTGCTCGGGCCGGCGTACCAGTGAACCGTGTCGCGCTGGGGCAACCGGCCATCACCTCACGATCGTGCGGCTCTGCTCGCGCATGAACTGCGGCAGATAATACGGCCCCAGCCCACCCTTGCCCGTAAGGCCGCTCGCCTTCCATCCGCAAAAAGACTGCGAGCGCGGCCACGCTCCGGTGGTGGCACCCGCGCGACGGTTGACATACAGCACGCCGGCTTCGATCAGATCCAAGAACTCGAGCACCTCCTGCTCGCGCTCGCTGAAGATCCCAGCTGCGAGACCGTGGTCGGCCGCGTTCGCCTCGGCGATGGCAGCCGCCATGTCCGCGACGCGCGTCACAGTCAGAAACGGTAGGAACAGCTCGCGTCGCGTCAGCGGGTGGGCGGCCGGCAAATCGCACACGACGGTCGGCTCCACGAAGTGCCCGGGAGCGGTGAGGACATTTCCGCCCGCGACGATCCTCCCGTCGCGGGCGGCGCTGGCGACACTCTCGCGAAAGCGTGCGACCGCCCGCTCGTCCACGACCGGCCCCAGCGCGGCACCGCGGTCGGAGGGGTCCCCGACCGGGAGCGTCGCGGCAAAGGCGCACAGCCGCTCCACGAACTCGTCATGAACCTGCTCGAACACGATCGCCCGAGAACAGGAGCTGCACTTCTGCCCCGACAGCCCAAACGCGGCTCTGGCGACGCCCTCCGCCGCCTTCTCCAGGTCGGCGTTGGCGGTGATGATCGCCGGGTTCTTGCCGCCCATCTCGGCCAACACCGGACGCGTCCAGCGACCTTCTGAGAGCACTCGCGCGATCTCCCGCCCGACCGGAACCGAACCGGTGAACGCGATGCCGTCGATCTCCCCCCCGACGAGCGCGCGGCCGGTGTCGGGGCCACCGTGCACGATGTTCAGCACTCCCGGCGGCAAGTCGGCGGCGGCGAGCGCCTCGCCGATCAAGGCCGCCGTCCACGGTGCTACCTCAGAGGGCTTGGCGACCACCGTGTTACCGGCTATCAGGGCCGCGGAGAGCATGTTTACGAGGAGCGCCGCGGGAAAGTTGAAGGGCGCGATCACCCCGAACACACCATAGGGCCTGAGCGTCTCGACGTTGTGCTCGTCCGCGACAAAGCTCTCAAGCGGCGAGGTGAACCCGTCGGCCGCTTCGATCTGCTCGCAATATGTGTCGATCAAGTCGATCGCCTCCTGCACCTCCGCGATCGACTCGACCCGCGCCTTACCTGTCTCCAGGCTGACCACGGCGGCCAGCTCCACGTGGCGCTCACCGATTGCCGCGGCGAGGGTGCGCATCCGCGCGCAGCGCTCGACGTGGGGTGTGGCGGCCCACTCAGAGTGAGCGTCGCGCGCCGCGCGCAGCGCACGCGCGACGGTGGTGGCATCGGCGGCATGGGCGCGACCGAGGTGACCGTTGGCATCGGACGGCTCGCGGCACTCGAACAGCTCCCCCTCGGCGCACGGGCGCCCGGCGATCGTGTGGGTGAATGGCTCCGGCGCGGCCTGACGAGCGCTGACGAGCGCTCGCTCAAATTCGTCGTCCAATCTGTCCCCGAGCGATCCGCTCGTATAGGTCAAGCGCTCGCCCATAGCCCCGGCACAAGCTTAAAGTTCGAATCTTGAATATTCAGTTCTGAATAGTTGAGCATTTATTTATGGTTTCGTCGGTTGGCCACTTCAGGTTGTTCGGAAAACTCCCCTACCCGGGCAAAACCCGCACCGATAAAGCGGATACGCGCCCCCTGCCGGGTGTCATGGAAAGTAAAACGCAACCCCCGGCGTAGCCCTCCCCGGGGGAATTTCGGCGCAAACCCGATTCCAGCGCGCGCGGAAGTGCTCGTTGCGATTGAGGTCATCGGCATTCCCAAGTATGATGACTGTTCAAACAGGGGTGCACCCATGTACAGGCACCTCCGCCACTACGGATAGGGGCCATAGCGCAAATGCCTAGAGTAAGTTCGAATTCTTCCAAAAACGGCCAAGAGGGCGAATGGTCGATCCCAAGCCTTCGCGAGCCACGATATTCGCAATCGCTGGAGCGAGGACTAGCGATCCTCGGTTGCTTCACTCCTGAGCGTCCGGTGCTCGGCATCGCCGACATCGCCGACGATCTCGGTATGAGTCGCTCAACGACCCATCGTTATGTGATCACGCTGGTCGCGCTCGGGTTTCTCGAGCAGGGCGCGTCGCGTAAGTATCGCCTCGGGCTGCGGGTCACCGACCTCGGTATGTCCGCGCTCAACTCGACGGGTTTGCGCGAGCATTCGCGTCCCTACCTGGAGGAGTTGCGCCAGCGCACCAGCTACACGGTCAACATGTCCGTGCTTGACGGGCCGGAGATCCTGTATGTCGATCGTGCGCGCAGCTTCCGTCGCGGACAGAACAAGATCGATCTGAACCTACGTCCCGGTTCGCGCCTACCCGCCTATTGCACCTCGATGGGCAAGGTGCTGCTCGCGAACCTTCCCGAGGCCGAGCAGCGCGATCTGATCGGCAACATGACGCTCACGCGTCGCGGCCCCAACTCGATCACCAGCAAGAAGGCGCTACGCACCGAGCTCGAGCACGTGCTCGACGAGGGCATGGCTGTGAACGACGAAGAGCTAGCCCAGGGCCTGCACTCGATCTCGGCGCCCGTTCGCACCGAGTCGCGTGAGGTCGTGGCAGCCGTCAACATCGCGGCACACAGCTCGATGATCTCGCTCGAGGAGCTGGTGGACGCGCTCGGCCCCCACCTGGTGGCGACCGCCGACAACATCTCCGCGCGCCTCGGCTACCGTCGCGACGACGAGAGCTAGAGAAGCGAAGCGTCCAAGCCTGAGACGGGCTAAGCCGGCCGGCGTTGCTTGCGCAGCGCCGGCCGCGCAGTCGGTACGTGTACGCTACGCGCCGATGACGATCTCAGCCAAACAGCTGACGGGCGGGCTCTGCGTACTCGCGCTCACGCTCGGAGTGTCCGCATGCGGGGAAACCGCATCGAGCAGCGGTTACAAGGGCGAAAGCCACAAGGTCGCCGAAACCGTCTCCAACCTCCAAACAGACGCCACCGCGCTGGACCAGAAGAAGGTCTGCGAAAACGACCTTGCGGCCGCACTGACGGCACGGCTCGGCGGCAACAAGGGGTGTCAGGCCAACCTCAAAAATCAGCTGCACGAGATCGACGCGCTGACGCTGTCGATCAAGTCGATCGCGGTTAGCGGCAACAAGGCGACCGCGCGCGTGAAGAGCACCTACTCCGGCAAGAGCCGCGTCACGACGCTATTGCTGGTCAAGGAAGGCTCGCACTGGAAGGTCTCGGGCGTCGAAAGCTGAGTTCGGCTTACGCCAAAGAACGCCCATACTGGCGCTCGTAGTAGGCGCGATAGTCGCCGGAGCGGATCGGCTTCCACCACCACTCGTTCTCGCGATACCACGCGACCGTCTGCTCCAGTCCCTCGGCAAAGCGCACGCGCGGCTCCCAGCCAAGCGCCCTGACCTTCTCCGAGGAAAGCGAATAGCGACGGTCGTGGCCGGGACGGTCAGTCACATGCTCGATCAGCGACTCCTCAGCGCCTGTCAGCTCGATGATGCGCCTCACCACCTCGATGTTGGCGCACTCGTCCGGCCCGCCCGCGTTGTAGACCTCGCCCGACTCACCGTGTTCGAGCACGTGGCCGATCGCCCGCCCGAAGTCGGTCGCGTGTATCCAGTTGCGCACCTGCATCCCGTCGCCATACACCGGCAGCGGATCGCCGTGCAGCGCGTTGAGGATCATCAGGGGAATCAGCTTCTCCGGGTACTGATAGGGCCCATAGTTGTTGGAGCCACGGCAGATCGCAGCCGGCAGGCCGTAGGTCTGGAAATAGCTCTGCACGAGCAGGTCGGCGCCGGTCTTGGTGGCCGAGTAGGGCGAGGACGGCCGCAGCGGCGAGTCCTCGGTGAACGACCCGTCCTCGATCGAGCCATACACCTCATCGGTAGACACCTGCAGGTAGCGCAACTGGCGCTCGCCTGTGCCCTTTAGGGTGCGCGCCGCCTCCAACAGCACGTAGGTTCCCAGCGCGTGGGTTCTCACGAACGCGTCGGGCTCAGCGATCGAGCGGTCCACGTGCGTCTCGGCCGCAAAGTTGACGACCGCATCGATCGGCTTCGCTCCGCCCGCGTCAAGCGCGTTCGCGACCGCCTCGGGGTCCTCGATGGCGCCGTGCAGGAAGCAGAAACCGGGATCGGCGGCGAAATCGTGGAAGTTCTCCTCACGCCCGGCATAGGTGAGCTTGTCGAGCACCACCACCTCGTCACCATGCTCGCGCAGGCGCAAGCGCACGAAATTGGAGCCGATGAATCCGGCGCCACCGCAAACCAGAAGCTTCATGAGCACATCATCCCATCATGAGTGTGCATGGCGGCGCTCATGAGCGGTTGAGACCGATCCGTGCCGCGAGGTAGCCAGCCAGGCCGTCGCGCCAGTCGGGCATCGGCAGCACGTCCTCGCGTTCTGTATCGAGCACCGAGAACGCCGGCCTGGGGGCTGGCCGCGCCATCTCAGCGCTCGAAGCCACCTCGACGCGACAGTCGATCTCGGCCTGGCGGAAAATCTCCTTGGCAAAGCCATTCCACGACACCGAACCCGCACCGGTGAGGTGCACAAGCCCGCTAACGCCCCGTTCGAGCAGTCCCAACACCGCGGGCGCGAGGTGTCCCGACCACGTCGGCGAGCCGACCTGATCGTCAACCACCTGCACCGCATCGCGCTCGCCGGCGAGACGCAGCATCGTGGCGACGAAGTTCGCTCCGTCCACGCCGTACAGCCAGGCGGTCCGCAGAACCGCGTGATCCGGCGAAGCGTCGAGCACCTGCCGCTCGCCGGCGAGCTTGCTCTCGCCGTACACCGAGCGAGGACCCGTCGGATCGGACTCCAGGTAGGGACGCGGGTGGCCTTCGCCGTCGAGCGGAGCGACGCCGTCGAACACGTAGTCGGTCGAGATGTGCAGCAACGGTGTGCCGATGCCGGCGGCCGCCCGGGCGAGGTTGCCGGCGCCGTCGGCATTTACCGCGCAGGCGGCCTCGCGATTGCTCTCGGCAGCATCGACGTCGGTCCACGCCGCGCAGTTGACGGTCGCCTCGGGGCGCTCGCGCTCGTAGAAGGCGAGCACGGCCCGCTCGTTGACTATGTCAAGCTCGGGCAGATCGGCGAGGATCAGCTCGTGCCCAGCGCGCTCGCCCACACGGCGCACGTCATGGCCGAGCATCCCGTTGGCGCCCGTGAGCAGAATCCGCACTGCCACTCCCTACAGGATCGAAATATCGGAGTTGTCGCCAACCATGAAGCGATACGCGCGCGGCTGACGGTCGCCGCGACGAACCGTCACGTTGCGGCCGAGCAGCGAGGACTCCATGCGTCCATCCAGGTCGCACACCGAGGAGCCGGCCAGCAGGATCGAGTGCTCGACCTCGGAGTTCGAAATGCGGCAGTTCTCGCCGATGGCCGTGTAGGGGCCGATGTAGCAGTCGCACAATCTCGCTCCCGCACCCACGATGGCGGGACCACGCACGGTCGTGCGCTCCAGATGCGCTCCGGCCTCCACCACCACGCGCCCGTCGACCTGCGAGTCGATCAACTCACCCTGGACCGACTCGGTGAGGTTGTCGAGGATCAGCCGGTTGGCCTCGAGCATGTCCTCGAGCCGTCCCGTGTCCTTCCACCAGCCGCGCACGACGTGCGGCTCGACACGCTTCCCAGCGTCCACGAGATACTGGATCGCGTCCGTTATCTCAAGCTCGCCCCGCCCCGAGGGCTCAATCGCGCGAGCGGCGTCGTGGATCTGAGCGGTGAACATATACACGCCCACGAGAGCCAAATCGGTCGCCGGCTCGGAGGGCTTCTCCACGAGCTTGACCACCTGGCCCACCTCACCCGGCGCGGCCTCGGCCAGCTCGGCGACGCCATAGTTCTGTGGGTCGGGCACGGGCGTGAGCAGGATCAGCGCGTCGGGCTCGTGCTCGCGGAAGGCGGCAACCAGATCTGAGATGCCGCCCTGCAACAGGTTGTCCCCGAGATACATCACGAACGGGCTGTCGCCGAGGAAGGGCTCGGCGGTCAACACCGCGTGCGCCAGGCCCAGCGGCTCGTCCTGCACGATGTACTCGATGCTCACGCCAAAGCGCGATCCGTCGCCGGCCGCCTGTCTGATCTCCTCACCAGTCTCCGGCGCGATGATGATCCCGACCTCGCGCACGCCGGCCGCCGCCATCGCCTCGATCCCGTAAAACAGCACGGGCTTGTTGGCCACCGGCACGAGCTGCTTGGCGCTGGTGTGGGTTATCGGACGCAGCCGCGTGCCCTTGCCGCCCGAGAGGATCAGACCCTTCACGCCGGGAAGCGTACCGACGGGGGCACGATGAGGGCATGGGCCCTCAAGCTTCTCAGTACACGCCGGCGAGCTTGCGGTGATCCCAGCTCGTGCGTCGCAGCTCGACGAACTCGAGTCCGACACGCTTGGCGGCCTGCTTGGCGACCATCGCCGCAACCTCCGCCGGCAGCGTCTGGACCGGGGCCTCGTCTCGCGATGTGGCATAGCGTCGCAGGATCTCTTCGCCGAGCGGACGCACCACATCGATGTCCCTATGCACGACGACTTCGCACTCGAGCATTGTGCCGCGCAGCTCCTCGTAGCGCTCGCATGCCTCGACCTGCAGGGTGGCGCGGGGATCGCGCTGCAGGTTGAGCACCTTTTGCGAGGACCCATACGTCCATGCCCAGATTCGTGGACCCGGCTCGCCGGCGGGCGCCTCGCGCAACACGTACCAGAGCGGCATCAGGTGCGGCCAACCTCGTGGCCCGACAGTCGCGCAAGTGACTGTGCGCTCTTCGGCCAGGAACGACGCCACCTCGACGTCGCTCATCTTGATCTGCTCGCGGCGGCTCATCGCTTCAAGCCGGCAGGCGAAAGCGCGCCAGCCACGATCAGCGCGCAGCGGCTCACGAAACCCCCGC
>DATNKN010000361.1:0-7084 GCA_035603375.1 Solirubrobacteraceae bacterium | reverse complement strand
CCTTTCGGCCACCTCGCGGTTGCTGGGACCCGGAAGCTCGGCGATGCTCATCAGCACCCGCACCGTGCGATATGTCAGGCGCGAGCTGGAGCGCTCGCTCGGCAAGTTCCGCGCAAGCTCTGAGGCGATCGACGCCACCTGGGGTCGCGGGGCTGGCGCGGCCCGGCGCAGTTCGTTGCCGGCGACCTTGCTCCCCAGGTAGGGCAGGACGATCAGGCTCATCAACTCGCCATGCAGCTCGATCAGCGGCCGCGCACGCTCGGCGTCATCGGCATCGTCCTCGGCGGCCCGTATGCCATGTGCGTGCAAGCGCGAATAGAGCACTGCCATCACAGCGCCAACCACGCCTTCGGCCATCACCGGTGCCGGAGTGCGACGCACTCCAGCCGAACTGGAATCGAAGGCGCGCCCGCGATCCACGACCTCGCACAGCTCGGCAATCACCAGCGAGCGCCGCTCCAGCACGCGCGGCCCACCTCCGGCCGCGTGCACGACGCACAGCTGGGCGACCAGGGGCCGCTCGTCGAGGAACCGCAGGATCGCCGCCAACCCTGCCCTGATCCCCTCGCGCCAGCCTTGCTCGGCCGTATAGGCATCCACCGCGAGAGCGCGCGCCTGCTCCACACCCCAGTCGAATGTCGCCAGGAAACAGTCCTCGATGTCTGTGAACAACTCGTAGAACAACCGGCGTGACACGCGGGCACGCGCGATTACGCGCGCCACGGTGACCGATGGCACGCCGCGCATGGCCACCTCTTCGGCCATCGCCCCCAAGATCCTGGATCGTTGAATCTCCTCCACTTTTCGAACGCGTGACCGAGCAAACCTCTCGACACGCTCGAGAGGACCCCCGGACACTCCGCGCAAGCTTGATATTACCCGTAGTCGTCATCTGTCTACTGTCTAGTGAAAGTCGAGAGCCGCGCAATGTCACGATCGCGGGCCGAATCCCACTGGATAAGCCCCATCGACAGCGCATTGCGCTCATGCAAGTACGTTTGCAGGCCCACCGCGGCGCTTGTGATCGACGCCCCGCGCGGCTAGCTTGCCCGTGGTGCTCCGCCTCCGCCCCCGCCTCCGATCCCTGCGCCTGCGCTACGCGCTCGCGCTGCTCGCGCTGCTCGCCGCCGCCGCGGCCACTCCCGCGCTCGCCGGCCAGTCCTCGGGCGCGCTCGAAAGCGCCGTCAGCTCCGACACAGCCAAAGCGAGCGCGCTCAGCGCCGAAATCCAGGCGGACTCCAACAAGATCGACGGCTTCCAGGGCAGCATCGACGACCTGCAGGCACGCCTACGGGCACTTGAATCGACGCTCGCCATCGAGCAAGCGCTGCTGAGGAGCCTGCAAGACCAGCTCGCCTCGGCGCACTCGCACCTGGCGACGCTTCAGGTGCAGCTCGCCCACGATCGAAAGGCACTCGTCGCCCAGGTCGTCGCCGCCTATGAGGACCCGCAGCCGAACATCGTCACCGTGATTCTGGAGGCGCACGGCTTCGCCGACCTAATCGAGCGCCTGGACGACCTGAAGGCGATCGGCCAGGAGAACGCGACCGCCACCGTGCAGGTCGCCGACACGCGCACGGCGGTGGCTAAGGAAACGCGCCGCTTGACCGTGCTCACCGACAGCCATCAGCGCGAGACGACCGCGGTGCTCGTCCAGCGCGACGAGGTCGCCCACCTGCACCTCGCGCTGCTGAACGACCAACTCCGCTACATCCACGCGCGGGACAGCAAGAATTCGCAGCTGGGGGCCTTGCGCTCCCACCAGCGCGCGCTCGAAAAGGAACTCGTGGCGATCGCGATCCGCGAGTACGCCTCGCAGCGGCAGTCCTTCGCCACCGGCTACACGAACGAATCGGGCGGCTCCTCGGGCGGCTCCGGCGAATATGGCTTCTTCCAAGCGCCGGGCACCAACTACAGCGTCGGGGTCGAGCCGATCCTGGTGGAACGCCTGAACACGCTCGGCAAGGAGCTGCACCTGCACCTGATCGGCATCTCCGGCTATCGCACGCCGCAACACTCGATCGAGGTGGGCGGTTTTGCCAACGACCCCCACACGCGCGGTGAAGCCTCAGACACGCCCGGCATCGAAGGCGTGCCGGAGTCGATCCTCGAGAAGTTCGGCCTCACACGACCGTTCCCCGGGCCGGCCGAGGCCGACCACATCCAGCTGCTCGGCAGCGCTCCCTGATCTAGGTGTAGCTACTCAGAAAGTTGTTCCAGTTCGGCGAGCCGAGCTGCGGGCGCGCGGCCCGAGCACGACTCGGGCACAGGCACCACGGGCACGCGGTCAGGCCAAGCTCGCGGCTGAGCGCGCTCAGGCCCCGAGCACCGCGGGAGCGCCATAGGCGCTCAGCACACCCGGCAGCGCGACGCTGCCGTCCTCGCGCTGGCCGTTCTCCAGCAGCGCGATCAGCGTGCGACCGACAGCCACCGCGGTGCCGTTGAGCGTGTGCAGCATCCGCACCCGCCCCTCCCGGCGCACGCGAATGTTCAGCCGGCGGGCCTGGTAGTCGGTGGTGTTCGAGCACGAGGTCAGCTCGCGGTAGCGGCCCTGGCTGGGCAGCCACGCCTCGCAGTCGTACTTCTTCGCGGCCGAGTTGCCGAGGTCGCCCACGGCGATGTTGACGACGCGATAGGGAAGCTCAAGAGCGGTGAGGATCTCCTCCTCGATCGCGAGAATGCGCTCGTGCTCCTCGGCAGAGTGCTCCGGCTCGACGAAGCTGAACATCTCCACCTTGTCGAACTGATGTACGCGAAAGATCCCGCGCGTGTCCTTGCCGGCTGCTCCGGCCTCGCGGCGAAAGCAGGGCGAGAAGCCCGCGTAGCGCAGCGGCAGGCGCTCGGCCGGCACGATCTCCTCGTCGTGCAGCGATGCCAGCGCCACCTCGGAGGTGCCGACGAGATACAACTCGTCGTCGGCCAACCGGTAGATCTGCTGCTCGGTGTCGGGCAGGAAGCCGGTGCCGTACAACGCACGCTCGCGCACGAGCACCGGTGGGATCACCGGCTCGAACCCGTGACCGCGCAGCTTCTCGAGCACGAAGCGCACGAGCGCCAGCTCGACCATCACCAGATCGCCCTTCAGGTAGGCAAAGCGCGTGCCCGAAAGCGTGGCGGCGTGCTCCATGTCGATCATCGAGCCGGCCAGTTCGAGGTGGTCGCGCACGCCAGGAGCCCGCTCCCCGTCCGACCCGGCGCCGGCTCCGACACGCGGCTCGCCGACAACCTTGACCAGCTCGTCCTCCGGGCCGAGCGCCGCCGTCGGGTCGGGCAGGTTGGGAAGCGGGGCGAGCGCCGAGCGCAGCAGCCCTTCGACCTCTGCCAGCTCGCGGCTCAACTCCTTCTCGCGCGATCCGACCTCGCGTTGGCGAGCGATCGCCTCGCTTGCGTCCTCACCCGCGCGCTTGGCCTGCGCGATCGCCTCAGCGGCCGCGTTGCGCGAAGCGCGCAGCTCCTCAAGGCTCGGGATCAGAGCGCGCCGCCGCGCGTCCAGCTCGAGCACCAGGTCGAGCCCGGCGAGGGCGTCCTCGCCGCGACGCGCCAGCTCGGCCCGTACCCGCTCGGGCTCGTCGCGGATCAGCTTGAGGTCGAGCACGTCGCCCTCACGGTTTGGGCCGAGGCAGTTTGCGCGATCGGCGCGCCTGTGCGGTGGACGGCCGCGACCACCCGCAAACGCCCTATTTGGTCGACAGCGTGATGTTGACCGAAGGCACTTTTTCGGCCTGCAGCCCGGAATATTTCGCCAGGAACTGCGCGATATCCATCGCGTTGTCGCCCACCACGAGGTTCTCGGGCATGATCGCCCCGGAGAAGCCGCCGTTGCGGATCGCGTAGAGGACCTGTTCGACGTTCTCCTTGCGGATATTGAAGTTCGGTCCGTTGGTCTTCACGCGGTCCTTGATCGAGGTGGCCGAACCCTGAGCCCCGACGACCGCCAGCGTGTGGCAACCGGAGCAATGGTCGCGGAACAGGACCGCCCCGCGATAGTAGGGGTTCGTCTTCGCCAGGGAGATGCCCTGGGTGCCGCACGCCGAAAGCCCACCGGCGAGGGCGAGCAACGCGGTTGCGAGCGCGAGCATCTTCACGGACAGCCTCATGCGCGCCGGAATATATCGATCAGAACCCGTGAGCGGTTCCGGCGGCTCGCAGAGCCAGGAATACCACCACCAGAGCCGACAGCGTCATAACGCCCATCTCGCGCCGTACGATCGCCGCGACGACCGCGTGCTGCTCAGCTCCGGGAAGCTCCCCGACGGCCCGCGCGTCGGCAAGCTCGCGCTGGTCGAGGATCGTCTGCGCCGAGCTGACACGCAGCTGCTCGGCGACGAACCCGACCGCCAGCGGTAGTAGCGCATACAGGTAGAAGAGGCTTTCGTTGGAGTAGTGCCCGGCGGCCGCCAGCACGCCGACCGCGAGCGCGTACAGGAGCGCGGCCGCCTGCGCGACGCGCAGCGCCACCCAGAAGGCGCGGCTGCTCTCGTGGCGATACCAGCGCCACGCGCCGAGCAGCATCGGCACTGCGCTACACGCGGCCAGAACGATCGCCCCGGCGACGACGGCTTCAGTCATCGGTTGAGGCAATCGGCACTATGTAACAGACTGTCACAAGGGTGATATAACAGCGCGCGTGCTGCGTAGCTATCTCCCGGCGATCGTATTCCTCATTCTCGGCGGCGCCGTGGGCGGCACCTTCGCCGTACTCAACACGGTTGTCGGCCCGCGCCGGCGCGTGGAGCACAAGCAGGACCCGTATGAGTGCGGGCTGCCATCGGAGGTCAAGCACGGGATGCGCTTCGGGATCAGCTTCTACCTGATCGCGATGCTGTTCATCCTGTTCGACATCGAGGTCGTGTTTCTGTACCCGATCGCGGTCCAGCTGAAGGCATACGGCGACTTTGCGCTGGCCGAGACGGTGACCTTCATCGTGCTGCTGACAGTCGCGTTCGTGTACGTCTGGAGACGGGGAGCCCTGGAGTGGAGATAAAGCGCGAGCGGGTCGGCACGGGCGGAGCTGGATCCAGCGGCTCCGACGCGGCCGGCGGCGTCCCGCTCGTCGATCCGCGGGCGTTGCGCGTCAACAAGCACGACTCCAAGGAGCTGCTGCGCGGCGGCGAGCTGCTGGGCGCGACCGCGCCCGCGAGCATGGACGGCGATGAGCTTGAACGCTACGTGCACGAACGAGTGCTCACCACGACGGTCGAGAAGGCCGTCGCCTGGGGGCGCTCGAACTCGTTCTTCCCACTCGCCTTCGGGCTTGCGTGCTGCGCGATGGAGCAGTTCCAGACCGCCGGCCCGCGCATGGACATCGGGCGCTTCGGCTTCGAAGCGTTCCGCGCTTCCCCGCGCCAGGCCGACCTGATCATCCTCGCGGGCAGGGTGTCTATCAAGATGGCGCCGATCATTCGCCGCCTGTACGACCAGATGCTCGAGCCGAAGTGGGCGATCTCGATGGGCGCCTGCTGCAGCTCAATGGGCGTGTTCAACAACTACGCGCTGGTTCCGGCCGACAAGTTCATGCCGATCGACGTGCACGTGCCGGGCTGCCCCCCGCGGCCGGAGGGCCTGATGCACGGCATCCTCAAGCTGCGCAAGATGGTGCAGGACGACCCCGACGCAGGCTGGCGCGAGCGCTACGACGCCAGGGGCACCGAGGAGATCCTCCGCGACGAGCAGGTCGGCCCAGGTGCCTGACGCCACGGGGCTCGAGCTGCTCGCCAAGGAGCTGCGCGAGAGCGAGGACGTCGGGGCGCGGGCGATCCTCGGGACGTTGCACTTCCGCGGTCGCGCGACCCTCGAAGTGGCCCCTGACAACATTCGCGCGGTGCTCGCCAGCCTGCGCGAGCGTGGCTACACCTCGATGATGAGCGTGCACGGCGTGGACTACTACCCGCACGAGCCGCGCCTGGGGGTGCACTACGAGCTGCTGGACATGAGCAGCGTGGATCGCATGACGGTCGTGCTGCGCGTATCGACCGACGAGCCGGTGCTCGATTCGGTCACACCCGATGGCGAGGATGGCAGGGGCTGGCCGACCGCCGACCACCAGGAGCGCGAGATCTACGACATGTTCGGCGTCGTGTTTCGCGGCCATCCCGACCTGCGGCGCATCCTGATGCCCGAGGACTACGAGGGCCACCCGCAGCGGCGCGACTTCCCCGTCGGCGGCGAACCGGTGATCTTCACTCATAACGAAGGCGAGTCGCACGGGGTGACGCGATGAGCCACAACGCAACCGCGTCCTGCCCGCTCGCCGGAGAGCCGCCACGATGACCGCGGGGCAGATGTCCGAGTATCGCCGCCGCGAGGAAAGCATCACGCTCTCGGTCGTTGGGGAGCAGCCCGCCGAGGACACCCACGAGGAGCTGCTGACGCTCAACTTCGGTCCGCACCATCCCGCCACGCACGGGGTGCTGCGCCTGCTCGTGACGCTGCAGGGCGAGGTGGTGCGCTCGATCAAGCCGGTCATCGGCTACGTACATACCGGCATCGAGAAGACCGCCGAGGACAAGGCCTACTGGAAGGTGATCCCGGTCGTCGAGCGGATGGACTACCTCTCCTACTACTTCAACGCGATGGCGTTCTGCGGCGCCGTGGAGACGCTCGCCGAGGTGGAGGTGCCAAAGCGCGCCCAGTACTTGCGCGTGATCCACCTGGAGCTGAACCGCATCGCCTCGCACCTGATCTGGCTTGGCACCAGCGCGCTGGACCTCGGCGCGGTGTCGATCTTCCTGTACTGCCTGCGCGAGCGCGAGCTGATTCTCGACCTGTTCGAGATGTCCTCCGGTGCGCGCATGCACACGCGCTACTTCCAGGTCGGCGGCGTCGCCGAGGACATCCCGCGCGGCTGGGAGGCGAAGGTGCGCGAGTTCGTCAAGCTCATGCCGGGCCGCGCCGACCAGTACGGCGATCTGCTGCGCCGCAACGAGATCCTCCTGCAGCGCCTGCGCGGCACCTGCCCGCTGGACGAGGCGACGCTGCTCGCCCTGGGCGTCACGGGCCCCCTGCTGCGCGCCTCGGGCAATCCGTGGGACCTGCGCAAGGCGGAGCCCTACTCCTCCTATGAGGATTTCGCATTCAAGATCCC
>DATNKN010000087.1:0-9808 GCA_035603375.1 Solirubrobacteraceae bacterium | reverse complement strand
CCGCTTCGAGGCTCTCCTGTCGGGTAGACACGTAAGCATGTCGGTGACAGTGACCCGCACACCCCCCTCCAAATTTGCGCGCGCGTGGCTGAACGCACTCGACCGCTTTCAGCAGCGCAGTCCGCGCCTTGGCTTCGTGGTCGCCGTGTTCAAGCGCTACAGCGAGCAGGAAGGCTCGCAAATGGGCGCGCTGATCGCCTACTACGGGTTCTTCTCACTGTTCCCGTTGCTGCTCGTGTTCGTCACCGTGCTCGGCTTCGTGCTCGAAGGCGACCGCAGCACTCAGGAAAGCGTGCTGCACTCCACGCTCAGTCAATTCCCGATCGTCGGCACGCAGCTGGAGCACAACGTCCACTCGCTGAAAGGCAGCGTGCCGGCACTGGCGATCGGGCTGCTCGGAGCTACCTGGGCCGGCCTCGGCATCACCGGCGCCACCCAGAACGCGTTCAACAAGGTGTGGGAAATCCCACGGACACACCGGCTCGGCTTCTTCGCGTGGCGCTTGCGCGGGCTCGGGCTGCTCACGGTGTTCGGGCTGCTGAGCATCGTCTCGGCGGTCGCCGCCGGATACGCGACGGCACAAACCACCGGCTTCTCCTCGGTGCTCGACGGCGTGGTCGTGGCGCTGGCGGCAAACCTGCTGCTGTTCTTCGCCGCCTTTCGGCTGCTCACCTCAGAGGAGGTGCACACGCGCGATCTGATCCCCGGCGCGATCCTCGCGGCCGTGCTGTGGCAGGCGCTCGAGCACGTCGGCGGGCTCTACGTAGGCCACGTCGTGCGCCACGCCAAGGAGACCTCGGGCCTGTTCGCGTTCGTGCTCGGCCTGCTCGCCTGGCTATATCTCGGCGGTCAGGTCACGGTGCTGGCGGCCGAGACAAACGTGGTGCGCGCGCGGCGCCTGTGGCCGCGCAAGCTCTTCTAGGCCCGCCCAGCAACAAGCCTCACTCTGTCGACGCGGCCGTGTCGCGAAGGCTCGCGAGCACCTCGCGACGGCCGCTTCGGGGCGCTGCACACAAGCCCTTGAAGATCACGTCGAACGTGCCTATACTAACTATAAATTCGTAAGCTCATATGGAGCGTATACCGATGGCATCGACCACACCACCCTCACCCCCAATCTCCAAGCAACCGGATAGCCAGCCAAAGCCTGTGCTGCGACTGATTCCGCTCGACGACACCGTCGTGTTCCCGAGCATGGGTATCACGCTCACCGTGGACGTCGGCGACGACGAGCGTGTCGTGCTCGTGCCGCGTCACGAGAACGAGTTCCTTGAGGTCGGCACGATCGCCGAAGTCTCAGAGCAGCTGCGCTTGCCCGGCGGCGGCCACGCGGTCGCACTCTCCGGCGAGCACCGCGCGCTGATCGGCGCCGCCCAAACCGGCCCCGAAGGCGAGCTGCGCGTCGAGGTAGACGAGCGCCCCGACGAGGTGCCGGTCGACAAGCGCACGCGCGAGCTGGAGCGCGAATACCGCGCCGTGGTCGAGGAGATCCTCGAGCTGCGCGGCGACGACGGACGCATCGCCGCGTTCCTGCGCGCGATCGTGGAGCCCGGCCCGCTGGCGGACTCCGCCGGCTACTCCCCCAACCTCACCTACGAGCAGAAGGTCGAGTTGCTGCGCACGCTTGGCGTGACCGATCGGCTTGAGCTGGCAGTCAAGCTGCAACGCGACAGCCTCGCCGAGCTGCAGGTGCGCAAGCGCATCCGCGAGGACGTGCAGGAGGGCGCCGACAAGCAGCAGCGCGAGTACTTCCTGCGCAAGCAGATGGAGTCGATCCGCAAGGAGCTGGGCGAGGACGAGGGCTCGATTGTCGAGGAGTACCGCGCGAAGATCGAGGCCGCCGAGATGCCTGAGGAGGTCCAGGAGCAGGCCCTGAAGGAGCTTGGTCGCCTGGAGCGGATGGGCGAGCAGACCGGCGAGTCCTCGATGATTCGCACCTACCTGGACTGGTTGATCGCGGTGCCGTGGAGCAAGCGCTCCGAGGAGCACCTCGATCCGGTGGCCGCGCGCGAAGTGCTCGATGCCGACCACGAGGGCCTGGAGGACGTCAAGGACCGCATCACCGAGTACCTGGCCGTGCGCAAGCTGCGCTCCGAGCGCGGCATCGAGGCCGACCCCAAGTCCGGCGCGATCCTCACCCTGATCGGGCCTCCCGGCACCGGCAAGACCTCTATCGGCGAGTCGATCGCCCGCGCCACCGGACGCGAGTTCGTGCGCATGTCACTCGGCGGCGTACGCGACGAGGCCGAGATCCGCGGGCACCGGCGCACCTACATCGGCGCGCTGCCGGGACGCCTTGTGCGCGCACTGCGCGACGCCGGCACGATGAACCCCGTGATCCTGCTGGACGAGGTCGATAAGGTCGGCGCCGACTGGCGCGGAGACCCCTCGGCCGCGCTGCTGGAGGTGCTTGACCCGGCCCAGAACCACTCCTTCCGCGACCACTACCTGGACGTGGAGCTGGATCTCAGCCAGGTCATGTTCATCGCTACCGCCAACGTCGCCGACACGATCCCCGGACCGCTGCTCGACCGCATGGAGGTAATCCGCTTCGACGGCTACACCTCCGAGGAGAAGCTCGCGATCGCCAAGGGCTACCTGTGGCCGCGCCAGCGCGACCGCAACGGCCTGCGCGAGGAGGAGGTGAGCGTCTCCGACGAGGTGCTGCGCACGATCATCGCCGAGTACACCCGCGAGGCGGGCGTGCGCAACCTCGAGCGCGAGCTGGGCACAGTGCTGCGCAAGACCGCCACACGCGTTGCCTCCGGCGATGTGGAGCCGCCCGTGGAGATCGACCTGGACGTCGTGCGCGACGCACTCGGGCGCCAGAAGTTCTTCCAGGAGTCCGCGGCGCGCACCGCCACACCCGGCGTTGCCACAGGCCTTGCCGTCACCGGCACCGGTGGGGACGTGCTGTTCGTCGAGGCGACCGCGATGAAGGGCGGCAGCTCCGGCGGCAACGGCCTCGTGTTGACCGGCCAGCTCGGCGACGTGATGAAGGAGTCGGCAAGGATCGCGCTGTCCTACGTGCGCGGTCACGCCGAAGATCTCGGCATCGAGGAGTCGGCGTTTGAGAACCGTGAGTTCCACGTGCACGTGCCCGCGGGAGCGATCCCCAAGGACGGCCCCAGTGCGGGCGTGACGATGGTCACGGCGCTTGCCTCGCTGCTCTCAGAGCGCCCCGTCAAGCACACGGTCGGGATGACCGGCGAGGTCACCCTTCAGGGCCGCGTGCTGCCGATCGGCGGCCTCAAGCAAAAGGTGCTCGCCGCACACGCGGCCGGGCTCACGGACGTGATCCTGCCCGAGCGCAACCGCGGCGACCTCGATGAGATCCCCGAGGAGGTTCGCGAGCAGATGAGCTTCCACCCGGTGATGAGCGTCCAGGAAGTGCTCGACCTGGCGCTGGAGCCGGCGCCGAAGGTCGCACAGGTTTCCTAGCGGAGCCCGTCCGATGCCCGCCCGCAGCTCACGCCGATGCCAGCCAGTGCCCTTGGAGGTCCGCCAGGCGGCGGACCTCCTGGAGCGCCGCTGGCAGTTGTCGATCATCTACGCGGCGCTGACGGGAGCGCTTCGCTTCAACGAATTCGCCGAGGCGGTCGCGGGCATCTCCCCGCGGATGCTCTCCGAGCGCCTGCGCGACCTGGAGGCAGCGGGGTTGATCGAGCGCACCGTGCTGCCGACGAGCCCACCCACCGTCGAGTACCGCCTCACCCCGCACGGGCGCAGGCTGGCGCCCGTGATCGAAGCGATGCGCACCTACGCCGAGGGCATCGGCTGAGTTTGTGCTCCGGCGCGAGCGCCCGCCGCTTGCTCCTGACAGCCGGCGGCATCCAGCGCGGCTCCAACCAACGCCCCGCCCTCACACTCCTCGGCAAGCACCACCCTCCGGGGGTTGCGAACGCCCAGCGAGCCCGCGATCCCTCCCGCCGCCACCAGCGCCGCGGCGATCGCGAGCCCCAGGTGGAAGCTGTGCAGCGACGCTTCGTCAGCCGCGGTCGCGATCGCGCGGGCCTGCGCCGGTGGCAGCCTGCTCGTGTCGGGCCGGCCGAGCGGCAGCTTGCGCGCTTCGGCCACCACCGTCTGAGCGCGCGGGCCGAGCGGGCGCGCGGCGAGATTCGCGTTCAGGCCCGACACGAAAGACGCGGCGACAGCGGCACCGACGGCCGCCGTGCCGAGCAGGCCGGCGACACGCGCCACCGCGTTGTTCACACCCGAGGCGATCCCCGCCTGCCCGCTCTCTACCCCCGCAAGCACCGCCGCCGTCAGCGGTGCGACCGTCATCGACAGGCCGAGCGCGAACACGAGCAGCGCCGGCAGCACCTCCGTTGTGTAATCCACGCGTATCCCGACGCGTTGGAACAGCACCAGCCCGCACGCCGCCACGAGCGGCCCGGCGCCCATGAACAGGCGCGGGCCAAAGCGATCGGATAGCACCCCGAAGCGCTTGGACAGCAGGAACATCACCACGGTCACCGGCAGCGTCGCGAAACCGCTCTGCAACGGTGTGTAGCCGCCGATCTGCTGCAAAAACAACACCAGGAAAAAGAACAACACCGCCAGGCCCGCATACATCGCGAGCGTCTCTATGTTGCCCGCCGAGAAATTTCGCTTACGAAACAGGCCGAGCGGCAACATCGGATCGCGCGTGCGGCGCTCGTGCGCGAGAAACCACACGAGCAACACCGCGCCGGCCACGAGCGGCAGCCACACGGCCGGGCTGCCCCAGCCCAAGCGCGGCTGCTCGATCAGCGCGAACACGGGTCCGGCGAGACCGAGCGCACACAGCAGCGCGCCCGACGCGTCGATCCGCCGGGCACCCGTCCGGCGACGCTCGGATCGGGGGATCACGGCGAGGATCAAGGCAACACACACGATCACAAAGGGCACGTTCACGAGGAAGATCAAACGCCACGAACCGATCCGAAGCAGCTCGCCGCCCACCAGCGGGCCGAGCACCGCGGCGATCCCACCCCAAGCTGTCCAGCTACCGATCGCGGGGCCGCGCTCGGACTCCGAGAACGTGGCGACAATCACCGCCAGCGCACTGGGCGTCAGCAGCGCGCTCGCCACGCCCTGAAGCGCTCGCGCGGCAATCAGCGCGCCGATCGAAGGCGCCAGCGCGCAAAGCAGCGACGCCGCCCCAAAGCCAGCCACACCGAGCGCAAAGATGCGCCGCTCGCCATACAGGTCGCCGAGCGAGCCGCCGATCAGGATCAGCGAGCCGAGTGTCAGCAGGTAAGCGTTGACCACCCACTGCTGAGCTGCGAGCCCGCCGCCGAGGTCACGCTGGATCGTGGGCAACGCGACATTCACGATCGTGCCATCCAGCAGCGCGATGCCCGAGCCGAGGATGCACGCAAACAGCGTGAGCCGCTTCACCTGAGCGCTGTCGCGCGGGGCCATCGATTCACGGTAGCCCGCGCGACGCCGCCCCGCGTTCAGGCGGTGGCGAGAGCGTAGGCCGTCTTGCCTTCGCGCTCGGTCTTCGCGACCGCACCCTCCACCACGAGCCGGCGCACGTTGCCGTTGACGTTCGCCGTGCTCATAGCCGTCACCACCGCCAGCTCGCCGACCGTGTGCGAACCATGGTCGAGCGCCGCGAGGATCGCCTCCCGCGCGGCGCCGCGAGGCGCGCGAGCGGGCTTGGCACTCGCCTCGGGCGCAGCCTCCGCGGCAACCTTTCGAGGCCTGCCGACACGTGCCTGCCTGGGCTTCGCGGCCGCGGCCTTCGCCTGCTTGGGCTTCACGGGCGCAGGCTTCGCCTGCTTGGGCTTGGCGGATGCGGCGCTCCGCGGCATGTCGGGCACGATCTCAGGGGTCGCCGCGCCGGTGGCGACCAGCGCATCCGCGGCCACGAGCAGCTGCTCGTACTCCGCCAGCCGCAGACGCAGCTCACCCAGGCGCTCGTCGATTTCATCGCAAATCGTGCTCAACAGGTCAGCAGCCATACATGTCCCTCCAGGGTCAAAATGTTCTCGGGCGAAGCATTCTCGCAGCGAGCCCCCGCTCGGGCGTCCAAGCCCGGCGGCAGCACGCTCGCCCTCAGCCGCGAGTAGCCCCGGCCGAGCGCGGAGACACAGCTTTGGCGAGCAACCCGGCGCGCCCGCGAATCGACTGAACCGTCGCGGTGAGCGTGTCGATGTCATACGCGCCGTGGTGACGGCGCCCGTTGATAAAGAACGTGGGCGTGCCCGACACCCCGCTCGCGTCCGCACTGGCCACGTCCTCGGCGACTCGCGGCGCATGGTCGTGATGGCGCAGCTCATCCCAGAAGCGCTCCACGTCGAGTTTGAGTTGCTGCGCGTAGGCGCGCAGCTCCGGAGGCGTCAGTGGGTCCTGGTGGGCCAGCAGCACGTCGTATATCTCCCAGAACTTGCCCTGCGCCGCGGCCGCCTCGGCCGCTTCGGCGCTGAGCTGCGCGCTACTGTGAACGTCGTTCAGCGGGAGGTGGCGCCACACGTAGCGCAGATCGTCACCGAAGGACGCCAACAGCTCACGTACAACAGACTCCGCCTGCCCACAATATGAGCACTCGAAGTCGCCGTACTCAACCAGCGTGACGAGCGCGTCCTCAGCGCCGCGAACGTGATCGCGCAGCGGATCGACATCGTCGGAGAGATCGAGAATGTCAGCTGCGGTCCCGACGATCTGACGCGCCCTTACCCGACCGGGCAGTCGTCTGACCGTGGCGAACACACACCATGCCAGCAGCGGCGCCAAGATCGCCGAGGCGAGCACGCCAAGCTTTGCCTCCTCCAGGCGCTCGCCGCCGAACGCGAGGCTCGATATCAGCAGCGACACCGTGAAGCCAATGCCGGCCACCGCTCCGCCGCCGGCGAGTATCGGCCAACTCAGCGTGGGACGCACACCGTGCAAGCGGGGCCGCAAAGCAACCCAAGACGCGCCGAAGATGCCGAGCGGCTTGCCGAGCACATAGCCGAGCGCGATTCCGAGCGTTATCGGCGAGGAGACCGCGTCGCCGAGCAGCCCGCCCGTCAGGTGAATACCGGCGTTGGCGAGCGCGAACAGTGGCACGATCACATAGCTCGTCCAGGGGTGCAGTCCATATTGAAGTCGCTCGTTCGGGGAGATTGCACCAAGCACTCCCAACTGGGCCGAGCGTGCCAACTCCGGCGTCGGCTGCTCACGGAACGAACGGGTTAGGGCCGTCGCGCGCTCCAGGTCCTCGCGCGAGGGCGGGTAGGCGCTCGTCACCAGCCCGATCGCGAGGCCCGTAATCACAGGATCGATGCCCGACTCGAACATCGCGACCCACAGCGCCACGCCGACAAGCACCGAAAGCTGTCGCCGCCAAGCAGGTAGGTAGCGGAGCCCGATCAGAAGCGCGAACAGGCCGATCGCGATCGCCAGCGCGAGCAGCGACACGTGGGTTGTGTAGGCAACCGCGATCACCACCAGCGCGCCGAGATCGTCCACGACCGCGAGCGTCAGCAGGAACACCCGCAGCCGGGTGGCGGCTTGCGGAGTCAGCAGCGCCAAGGCCCCGAGAGCAAACGCTGTGTCGGTTGACATCGCGGCACCCCAACCGTGCTCGCCGGGACTGCCAGCGTTGAACGCCAGGTATATGGCGATCGGCACCGTCATCCCGCCGAGCGCCGCAACAACCGGGATCGCAAGACGACGGCGCTCGCGCAACTCGCCCATATCAAGCTCGCGCTTGGCCTCCAAGCCGACGACTAGGAAGAAGAAGGTCATCAACCCCTCGTTCACCCAGTGGCGCAGGTCGGCTTCGATGCCGCCACTGCCGATCGCGATCGACAGCTTGGTGCTCCACAACGATTCGTAGCTTGCCGACCACGGCGAGTTCGCCCACAGCAGCGCCGCCAACACCGCGCCCAGCAGCACGATCGCACCGCCGGTCTCGGTGCCGAGGAAGTCGCGCACCGGCGCGCCCAGGTTCCTTGCCCAGGCCGTGCGGGCGCTGTAGGTGCTGGCTTGCGCTTCTGCCATCGCCCACGATTATCACGACGCGCCCGTTTGCCCGACTCGTGCGGGCCCGAGCGTACGACCGAGAAGCTCTGCCCGCAGGGTGGATGTCAGCCATCCCAGCTAACTTGACTGGCGAGAGGACCTACGAAAACGGAGGACAAAGATGGCCGACACGCCAACGCTCTACGTTTGTCACGGCGACGATCGCGGACCACGGATGCATCCCTGTCGCCGCGTGCAGGAGGCACTCCGCGCCGCCGGCATCGAATACGAGAAAAACGTCGCCGCTCACGGCAGCCCGATTCCGTTCCTGCGCAAGGGCTCTCGCGAGGAGCTACGCGGCGAGACGGGCACCACGAAGCTGCCGGCGCTCAAGCTGCCCGACGGTACGGTTATTACGCATTCGCGCGCTATCCGCGCTTGGATCGGGGAGCAGGCTAAGAGTTAATCGGGGAGAATGGGGTTCTTAGCCCGCTTGCTGGGGATTCTCCGGATCATAAGCGGTTTCGTGGGCAGCCTGTTCAGGGGCGTTCGGTGCGGATGCATCATCTGGCACTGGAACAGCGACCACTTCGAGTCCGTCGATGCCGTTGAAATCCGTCGGGTTGCAGGTGTAGACCGGCAGGTCGTTGGCTACGGCCGTGGCCGCGATCATCGCGTCGTAGGTACGCGCGGTGGTCTTCAGACCAGCGCGCCGCAGTGAGGCAGACACGCTGCCGAACGCTCGGGCGGCATCAGCATCAAACGGAAGCGGCTTGAAGTCCGCCTCGGCCTGCTGAAGCTGTGTTTGACGGGCAACACGTTCGCTCTCATCTCTGGCAACCAGCGGACCGACCGAAAGCTCGGCAAGGGTCACGGCCGTGATGAGCGGTTCGGCGGGAAGCGTTCTTGCGTCCTTGAGCTTCTCCAGAAGGATGATCGTCGAGGTGTCGAGTATCCCGCGTGGGTGCTGCGCTGCCTCGCTCACAGGCTTGAGTCCAGCAGCCGGTCAACATCTTCGCGGAACACCACAGGGTCTACAGAAGGTAGCCGCTGCCAGCGACTCAGCAGAGCCTCCGCCGAGAGCCCGCGAGGCGTTATCGCCCGCAGCTCAGCGACGGCCTTACCTGAACGCGTGATCGTGATCTGCTCTCCACGCGCGGCACGATCCACTACCTCGCCGCCGTGGTTGCGCAAGTCACGAATACTGACCTCAGCCATGCGATTAGCGTATCACGCGTGATACGGCTGTCCTCGCAGAACTCGACAGAGCCGATGCGAAAAGTTAGTCGGGGCGGCGGGATTTGAACCCACGATCTCAGCTCCCCAAAAGCCGCGCGATACCAGGCTTCGCTACGCCCCGATTGCCTTGATTCTACTCCGCCGGCAGACGCATCGCCGTGTTGGCACAGCCCCATCCCTACTGCTAGCCTCCGCGCCGCCATGGCCGACATCCAACCACTGCGCGCCCTGCACTACGACCAATCGCTGGTCGGCTCGTTGACCGACGTGACCTCCCCGCCATACGATGTGATCGACTCAACCCAACGCGAGCAGCTGCTCCAGCACTCGCCGTTCAACGTGGTCGCGGTGGACCTGCCCAAGGGCGACGGTGGGCGGGATTCCAATCCATACGCCACCGCCGGCGAGCTGTGGGAGGCGTGGCAGCTGCAAGGCGCGATCGTGCGCGACCCCGAGCCTTCGCTGTGGCCGTACACCCAGACCTATACCGGCCCGGACGGGCAGACGCGCACCCGCAGCGGCTTCTTCTGCCGCGTGCGTATCGAGGGGTATGGCCCGGGGCGAGTGCGTCCCCACGAGCGCACGCATCCGGGCCCGAAGGAGGACCGGCTGCGCCTGATGAGGGCAACACGCG
>DATNKN010000331.1:0-3135 GCA_035603375.1 Solirubrobacteraceae bacterium | reverse complement strand
CGCGCCGAGGACGGACACCACGGACAGGGCCACGCACGCCGCGAGGCCGAGCCAGGAACGATGGCGATCGTCGGCCGTCCTGATGGCAAGTCCGGCAAGGGCTCCCCCGATCAGCCCACCGATGTGGTCGCCGACGGAGATGTTGGGCAACGCGAAGCTCAGGATCAGGTTGATGACGATCAACATTCCGATGCCCGACTCCATCACGCTCATACGCCGTGCGCGCAACTCGATTACCGCCGCGCCCATCAGCCCGAAGATGGCGCCCGACGCGCCAAGGCTGGGAGCGCTCGTGGCGACCAGGGCACCCAGCGCGCCGGCGAGCAGCGAGGTGAAGTAGATGGCGGCGAACTTCACCGACCCGAGCGCCGGCTCGAGCATCATGCCGAGCAGGTAGAGCAGGTACATGTTGAAGCCGATGTGCAGCAGATTCTCGTGCAGGAACCCACTGGTTACGAGGCGCCAGTATTGATGTTCGACGCCGACCGCATAGCGGTCGAGTACGCCTTCTTCGATTACGGCGCCGTGGATGGTGGACCCCTCCAGCGTGAGCTGCCCCTGCTCGGTCAGGAACACGAGCACGTTGATCGCGATCAGCGCGAATGTAACGCGGGGGCGCGCCGCCATATTGCGCATCGTCATGACGCGGGTGCCCTGTTTGGAGCACTCCGGACAGCGCATTCCGACCGGGGTCGGCGTCATGCAATCCGGGCAGATCGGACGTCCGCACGACGAGCAGGCGACGCCCGTCTCGCGCGAGGGATGGCGGTAGCAGGTGGCCATGAGCCGCGCAGACGCTAGCAGCGAGGCCAGCGCCCGGCGGCATTGCCGGGGTGACTAGATCGCGGTTGGGACGCTGACCGCCAGCTTGCGCAGGCCGAGACGCATCCGGCCCTTGACCGTGCCGATCGGTCAGCGCTAGCCGAGCAGGCGGCGGGTGCGATCGCGCATGTCGCCCACAGCGCGCTCGGCGGCACTGCGAGCACCCAACGGATCGCGCCCGGCGGGACGCGCCCGCTGACGCGCGCGCAAGAGCACGAGCGCAACGCCGGCACTGCTGCCGACAACCACAGCGGCTGCCGGGCGCACCCAATTGCGAGGGTCGCGCATCGCCGACAGCTCCCACGCCTCAAGCTCCTCTGCGGCACTCTCGGTGAGGCTCATCAGCGTGCTCTCCAAGCGTTGCCCAAGATCCGCGGGCGGTTCCACTGGAGAGAGCACCTTGTGGAGAAGGCCCTCCAAGCCTGGCGCCATCTCACTCATCGGGCTCCCCCGCATCCGTCGTTTCGCCAGTATCGGCCTGCGGGGCGCCGACGAGCTGCTCGAGCTGCTTGATCGCACGATGGATGAGCACCTTGGTGGCTCCGTCGGAGCGGCCCATCGCACGGGCGATCTCGCGATTGTCCATTCCCAGGGCAAAGCGCATGATCAGCGCCTCGCGCCTGTCGTCTGGCAGTTGCTGCACTCCGTCGAGCACTCGCCCAAGCTCGTCGCGACCCTCGACCAGTTCCTCGGTGGTGTGCGCGGCAGCCAGCTCGGTCGTGTCGTCGATCGGCAAGGACGGCTTGCGCGAGCGATCGCGGTAGAGGTTGGCGGCGAGGTTGTGCGCGATCCGGATCAACCATGGACGCAACGGCCGCCCGTGCGACTCGCGCTGGGCTCGGTCGAAGTGACGATAGGCCTGGAGAAATGTCTGCTCGGTGAGATCCTCCGCGTCGTGATGGTTGCCGACGCGGTAGTAGGCATAACTGTAGACGTCCCGCAGATGCGCTCGGTATAGCTCGGAAAACTCGGCGTCGAGCTGCGCCTTGGACTTCTGCGGTTGGTCGGCCACTCATCGCACCCTACCCCCGAACGCTCTCGCTTCCGTCCCTACGCGGCGCGCGTCTCGCGCACTGACGCCTCGTCGGAGGGCTGCTCGCCGACATCGACAGTTGCACCCCCCAGCCACTCCCACTGCAGGCTGACGGAAGACCAGATCCGCTGGGCCACTCCGAGAGCGATCGCCTGTGAGGGCTCCGCGACGGTGGGGTAGCTGAGCGGACTGCCGCAGCGAAGGCGAACCTTGTGGGGCCTGACGCGCCAGCCTCGACGCACGCCCTCCGTGCCCATGACAGCAACGGGTACAACCCTTGCGCCTGTCTGCAAAGCCAGCCGGCCGACCCCGCGATGGGGATCGCCGAGCGGCCCGCTACGGATGCGGGTGCCCTCGGGGAAAATCACAACACAATCTCCCCTATTCAGAATCGCGCGAGCGGTAGCCATCGCGTCCTGGTCGCCGGCGCCCCGGTCGATCGGGAATGCACCGAGGCTGTTGAGTAGCCACGCTTGCCAGCGCCGCTCGAACAGCTCGCGCTTGGCTACGTAGTAAACGGGACGTCGCGTGAGCGCTCCAATCGCAAAGGGATCGAGGAAGCTGCGATGGTTGGCCGCCAAGAGCACCGGCCCCGAGGCCGGAATGCGCTCGCGCCCACCGCGCTCCAGACGAAAATAGACTAGGAAGAACGGCAGCAGCACCGCTCGCACGATCCAGTAGAGCAGCGGATTCACGCCGCGGGCAAGTGCGTGCTCACGAAACGCGTGCAGCTCACCCGAGTCAAGGCGCGAAGCGCCGCGGCCCTCCTGAGAGATCCTCCTGGGCTCGGCGCACATGCTGGTGTGTGCCGGAGCAAGACGAACCCCGGCGCGGCGCTCGGCACCCGCTTCGATGCTCTGGCGCCGGTCGTCGGCTGCGCTTGACTCCATGCATTGGGTACCCGCGTGCGCGGGCAGCGTTACAGCCCCAGGGTCGCTAGGCTCGATGCTTCCCGCCGGAGTAGCTCAGCTGGCCAGAGCACCTGTCTTGTAAACAGGGGGTCACGGGTTCGAATCCCGTCTCCGGCTTTCGCGAATCGCACGTCACACGCGACACTCTTCCGCGAATCGCATGCGACAGCAGAAACCGCACGCGCACAACTAACGCCAACCTCGAATACATAGGCTTGGCAAGTGCCCGACCACACCGATAGCCCCGACACAGACAGGGACATGGACAGGTTCACCTTCGACGAGGAGCTGCTGCTGTGGCTCGGCGACGAGCCCGCGGAGATACGCGCCGCCGACGCCGAGCGCCTGCGCGACATCACGGCCGAGTTT
>DATNKN010000292.1:0-4147 GCA_035603375.1 Solirubrobacteraceae bacterium | reverse complement strand
CCGATGCGCAACTGTCGTCGTCAGCGCACTACCTTGGGCGCTGAGGCTGTCTGCGCTCGAAACTGGGCGCCCACCTCCCGCCGTGGGCACATCCTCTACGTATTCACCGACAGCTGAGTTGCCCGGCGGGGAGACGGTTTGCTTGTTGGGCGTCAGCGCGAAGGCCGGCGATCCGTAAAGGACGATAATGGTCGCTACCGCTGCGGCAAGGCCACGCATCTCCCACAGATATACGGGGCCGGGGCGTCTAGGCTGACGTGGCGTCCCACAACTCCCTCGATGCGCGCCAAGCGTCTAACACCATATGTTCTGGCTGCACTGGCCGGACTCATCGTGCTCGTGAGCGCGTCCGAGACGGGCGCCCAGCGCGCCGCGGCGATAGCAGCGCGTCCGCTCGCTCTCGGCTTCCTTGACTTGACGGCGTTCAGCCAGGGCGCCGCTAGTGACGTGTGGTTTCAACGCGCAGTCGCCTCCTCCTCGACCGTGATTCACTTCCGAGCAAGCTGGTCGACGATTGCGCCGACCAGCCCGGCTGACCCGACTAATCCCGCCGACCCGGCCTACGACTGGAGCTCGCTCGACGAGCAGGTCCGTCAAGCGGCCAGCTATGGGCTGACTCCCATCGTCACGCTCACTGGTGCCCCGTCGTGGGCGGTTGGGGCTGGAGCTCCAGCGAGCGTCACACCGGGGACTTGGCGGCCTAGCGCGAGCGCGTACGAGCTGTTTGCAGAGGCGGTCGGGCGACGTTACTCAGGTAGCTACCCCGATCCGCTGTACCCCGGGCACGCTCTGCCGTTGGTCCGCTACTGGGAGCCATGGAATGAGCCGAACTTCGCGATCTACCTCGCGCCGCAGTGGATCAAGACGAGTGACGGCTATAGGCCGGCGAGCCCCGCGATTTACCGCAACCTCCTGAACGCGTTCTACGCGGGCATCAAACATACGCTGCCAAAGGCGCAGGTAATCGCAGGAGGGACCGGGCCGTTCGGGGATCCACCCGGAGGACAGCGGATGCCGCCGGTCGTGTTTGACCGCAACCTCTTCTGTCTCTCCGGTAACGCATTAACGCCAGAGCCCTGCCCGAATCCAGCGCACTTCAACATTCTCGACCACCACCCCTACGCAGTCGGAAGCCCGTATACACCGGCGCTCGATCCGAACGACGTCTCGATTCCCGATATGGGAAAGCTTCAGCGCGTAGTCACGAAGGCCGAGCGCACAGGACGCGCCCTGCCCGTGGGCCCGAAGCCCCTCTGGGCGCTCGAGGTTTCGTACGACAGTGATCCGCCGGACCCCGGTGGCGTCCCGCAGCCTGAACATGCACTCTGGACCGAGGAAACCCTCTACGAGCTTTGGAGCGAGGGCGTTAGCACGATCACGTGGTTTCTGATCGAGGACCAACCGCCGATACCGAACTACGCATCTAGCTACCAGTCCGGCATGTACCTGCTAGATGGTGAGCCCAAGTTGTCCGAGCAAGCGTTCCGCTTCCCGTTGGTTGTTGACTCGCGCCGGGCGCACGATGCGCTTCTTTGGACTCGCGTTCCGGCCGCAGGCACACTCGTCGTACAGCGCCTCGACGGCACAAATTGGCGACAGCTGTTCTCCGTGCCGGTTAGTGCTGATGAGGTCGTCGAGCGGGCGATCGGCGACGGCCATGCAACGTTCAGGGCCTCAGTCGCGGGCCAGTCCAGCCTGGATTGGCCGCCGTAGGACACCACTTCGCGAAAACGGCGTTGGCATTTCGCTCGTCGGGCGCCGTCCCGTGTGATCTGGCGCCCAAAACGACTCGGCGTAAACCGGCTGTGGACGCGTAGAAGCTGACCGCGTGGGGTCGCGAAGGGACTACCTCGGGAGCACGACTCCCAAGCCCGATGAACTAGGCACCCCGATATGCCTGCTGTGCGGGAAGGCCTCCTCGAATGCGCGTCGCTCACCACACCTGCCGAGATTCGCGCGCATTGATACATACCGCGTGTCGGCGGTCGGGACGCCTGGAGCGAGGCTCCACTCGTGGTAGCAGTGGATGGCAGCCGGAAAGCGCTCACGCAGGATGGCAGCGAGCTCGCGGTTGAACGCATACTTGTGGAGCGCATCGGAGAACGTGAGCTGATAGTCGTGCGCGGTCTCGCGGGCGAACGCGCGAGCGTCCCCGAATGTCGGATGAATCACACCCTTACCCGCGAGGCGATAAAACTCCGAGACGATGTCCCCGTTGTCCTTGATGTCAACCGTGTCCAGCTCCCCAGCGCCGTTATCGAGCAGGCCGCGGGCTATGACCAACGAGGAGATGCCGCAAGCGAAGCCGGACTCGAGGACGCGTTGTGGCTGGTGCTCGCGAATCAGCGCGTAGAGGGTGAAAGCTTCAATGAAATCGACGGGTCCAGCTCCTGCATATTCACCGTGGAAGTTGCGGTGAGCGTAGATGGCAGCCGGGACTATCTCCTCCTCCCAGAAGGCACTAAACCCGTCCACATAGCTACCGGCTCCCGGAACGATGCGCTCAACACCGACTAGGGCGTCTGGGCGGCGCAGGCTGATTTCGCGAATGTTCAGCATCGGCAGCGGCTGCAATCGCGGTGGTAGACGGTCGAGCGGGTAGTTGAAGCGGCCAAGCACCCTCAGGGCGCGCCCTTCGATGTCGCGTCGGCTCATCACGCGCGAGCCTACCGCTTGCGTTGCTGCGCCAATAGTTCCTGCTCTCTAACGGAGCGGGCGAGCAGCCTCCGCTCCGGCTGGGAAACCCAACCGTCGTGAACCATTGCTTTCCTTGCTAGCGCGGCGAGACAGAGACTCGAATCCCAAAATCTCTGCTCCAGAGCTGCTAAGCACTGGTAGGCCCGCTCAGGAAACGCCAAAAACACGGGGTTTGCCGAGGTAGCCCGAGGTGTGATGCAACAAAGCTGGGCCTCATCGTGGAGTTACGCGCCGCACAGGACCCGCTCACCTCGCCAAGCGGCACGACAGCAGGAAGCATCGTAATACCGTCGCTTATCCTGCTCACAATCCTGCGGGACGGCCCGAAGCGATCTACCGATCACTGCAGTACCGAGCTGGCTGGAGCGAAGCAAGCAGAGATCGGCGCGGACACTAACCGTTATTGCCACGACGGCGCCCCGCTGCTACGTGGCGTACAACCTTCAGACGGAGATACACGCGTCGCCGCGAGATGCTACTACAAGTCCGATATCGCGCTGGCATATCGCCACGAGGCTCGCCGCACCAAACGCTTTGCTCACCGACATGGTACTATTTGGGTGTAGATCAGCACCGCAGGGAAATTACCCTTAGCGTGCGGACCGAACCAGGGGCCTAGAGTGGTTTATGAACTCCGTGCTGGCGCATCTCGGAGCAGAGATCACCGTAGCGGTGGGGCGGACGCCTCACGGCTGCCAGACGTGCGGGTTGATGTACTTCGCCGCGATAGCTGATGCGTAACGACTTCTCGGGCAAGATGAAGGTGGCTTGTCTTCGGCCGATGCAGCTGAGACGAGTTCCTATTACGCCCACATGACGCGCAATCGCTTGCGGTTTCTGGTCGACTGGGGCGATAGTCGGGCAGTTGCCATGCGGGTCGTCACACAGATCGATATAGAGCGCTTGGTTTGGCGTGCCGCTCGTGAGCCGCAACACCCACTAAAAAAAGTCGGCGCAATCTTGGCGGCGCGCCTCGGCCGGTCGAGGGTTATCGTACGCGCCGGTACAGTGCAAACCAGTTTGGACGTTCGGCCAGGAATACGCGTATTGCCGGTGCTGCGTGCTGCGCACCTAGAAGAGATTGACGCGTTTGCGCCGCGAATGTTGCTCTACTTTCGACGCAACTATGATATGCAGGGCATCGGCGTCCCGGGACACGTCACGCAGGTGACGCTGTTGCAGGCGTGCCGCAGACTGGTCAGTTGCGAGGATGAAATCTTGGAGCTTCACGAACCGCTGTGGATCGAGTATTTCCTGGCGTGGTGCGTCCTCGCCTTCGTGTGGAAGACGGTCGGTTTGCTCAGGCGACGCCGTCGTGTGGTGGTGTTCTTCGCGATTGAGAACAACAGTGCTGTGGGCGTACTGAGCAGGGGACGCCGATGGCTGCGCCCGGCTGCACGGGTGGCAGTCCCCGTAGTCAGAGCCGTTGTGTCGAGTATGACGTGGCGAT
>DATNKN010000259.1:0-7182 GCA_035603375.1 Solirubrobacteraceae bacterium | reverse complement strand
GTCAATGCCCGCGGCCCGATTTGCCGCCACGGTCGGTCTTACCGTCACGACCCGATTTGCCGCCGTACCCGGATTTGCCACCGTGACCTGCCTTGTCGCCACGACCACCTTTGTCGCCGTGACCCGACTTGTCGCCACGGCCACCTTTGCCGCCATAGCCCCGTTTACCGCCGTGTCCCGGGTTACCACCGTGACCAGGCGGAGGGCCCACCGGCGGAACCGGATGCGGCGCGGGGATGATGTTCGTGATCTCACCGGTGCTGTCGTCCATGATGACCGCCGGCGAGCGACGAGCGTTCGGGTCGAAGTCGAACATGTTGTCCAACGTCCCCGCCGTGGCGTCCGCCGAACCGTCGCCGACCTGCCCGAGGTTCCAGTTGTCCTCGATGAACTGCGTGATCGACGCCTGCTCGGTGAACGTGTTGTCGACGTAGTTGCTGCGTGCCCACGGCGAGATCACGAGCAGCGGCATGCGCGGGCCGACGCCACAGCGGTCGTTCTGCACCGGCGGGGTGCTCACGACGCCGCACTTGCCCGGTCCGTTGAGCGAGTCGATCGTGTCCTCGGACGGACGCACGATCGGTCCCTCCTGATGGTCGTACCACCCGTCGGAGTCGTCGTAGGCGATCACGATCGCCGTGTTCGGCCAGTAGCTGGACTGCTCGATTTCATCGATCGTGTCCACCAGGAAGCGCTGTTCGTCCAGCGGGTCGGAATTGCCGGCGTGACCGTTCTCATAAGCCGGGGGCTTCAGGAACGACACCTGCGGCAGGTAGCCCTGGATCAGGGCTTGGTGGAACAGCGACAGGTCGTACTGATGGTTGACTGCCTCATCCAGCGGCGTCCCCGAGGGATCGCTGAGACCGACCTGCGAGATCGAGCTCGGCGAGACGTGGTCGGGGTTGGCCGTGCTTTCGTAGAACTCAAACGGATCGTGGTGCTCGACGTAGTCCTGCACGTACGCGCCGCCGATGTTCTCGTGCGAGGTTGTGCAGGCGGCGCGTGCCACCGGGCCCTCGGCGTATGACTTGCTTGTGCCCGCGTCGGTAAGGCTCGTGCTGCCGGTCCCGGCTGGTACCGTGGCGCCAGGCGCAAAGCCGCCCTGGAACCAGCCCCAGGTAACGTCCCTGGCGTTCATCAGGTCGCCGATGTTCTGGCCGGTCATCGATACCGTCACGCCGCCGGGGCTGCCGTCGGCGTTGATCGCGGTTGTGTTGTTGGAGCACTGGTCGTAGTAGGGCTCGCCGTCGCCGAACAGCGTGCCGTTGGCGATCGCGGTCGATACCCCGCCGTGTGCTTCGGCGCCGTTGGTTTGACCGGAGATCAGGTTGATCGCGCCGGGGCTGGAGGGTCCGAACTGTGTGCTGTAGGAGTTGTCGTTCAGCGAGAAATGCTGGGCGAGATTCCACAGCCCGGTGACCGTGTTGCCGTCGTAGTAGTCCATCACGATCCCGTTCGGGCCATAGCTCGAGCTGTCGGGCGTGGTGCTCTGCGTGCAGCCGCTACCGGTCGTCTTCTGCACGAACTTGTCCATCCGGCCTTCATCGAAGGCTTCCTGCTCGGCCGAGTAACCATGGTTCTGATCGCAGGTGAGCGCCTGACTCGGATCGAGGCGCTGCGGCTGGTACAGGTTGGGGTTTTTAGTGAGCAGGCTGGTGGTCAGGCCGTTGACGGCGGGCGTGCCCGGCAGCGGCGTGAACGACGGCTCGCCAGCCGGATTCGTGGCGTGCGGATAGGTGCCGAAATAGTGGTCGAACGAGATGTTCTCGTCGAAGATCACCACGACGTGCTTGATCGGCGTGGTCGATGCAGGGGTGGTGGGCGGCGGGGATGCGCTTGACATCGATATGCCGAGCACGGCCGCTCCGGCGGCCAGGACCCCCATGCCGCCCGCGATGAGCTTCTTCCCAGTGCGCAACGGAGTTTCTCCTTTTCGGACTCTTGGGCGACGATCGTGCGGCCGCGCGCCCCGGCCACCCGCGTGGGAGCGCAAACGCATCGTGGAATGCCACCAGGACGACGGTGTCAACAAGTCGTCACGGACCCGTTGCGATTGTGTAACTCGACCGGCTTTCACAAAATGAAAGCGCCGCGTCCACGTTTTGGTAACAAGCACCCCGAGCGCAGCGCATACGGTGTCAGTCGTGATCGAATCTGCGGCACGCTCGCGCGGGGCACGGCGCGCGCTGGCACTCGTGCTGGGCGCCGCCGTCCTGCTGTTGGCAGGAGCAGCCCTGGCCCCGGGCCGAGACACGCATCACACCGCTGCTCGCTTTGGGGTGAAGTCGATCGCCCCGTATACGAACTCCGCCAACCCACTCGGCGTGCGCATCGCAAAGGTGTACGGATCAAACGTGCCGGCACGTGTGTACGGCACCGAAATCGCCGACCTGGAGGATCAGGGCGAGAACACCAGCGGGGAAATGATCTCAGAGCTATCGCCTCTACCCGCGCGCGCCTTCGCCGGACCGGTGGCCGCCTACAAGCGCTACGCCGAGCACTGGACCACGACCGCCGAGCGCGACGCGAACATCCTGGGCGACGCACTCGCCGGCGGCAACACGGCCAGCGCTCGCTCGGCGTGGGAGAGCACCTGGAGCGCATACCTCCACCTGGGCGCCGTGTATGGCCTGTTCGGATCGCTTAACCAGGAAATCGACGGCATCCCCGACGGGCCGCTCCCCGGCGGTGCTGCCGATCCCCACTTCACGGGACTGCACCGCCTGGAAATGGGACTGTGGAGCGGCGCCTCGCCGCACTCGCTGGTGCCTATCGACAACACGCTGGTACACAACCTGCGAAGCCTGCAAGCGATCCTGCCGAGCACGCAGATCACGCCCCTGGAATACGCCACGCGCGCGCACGAGATTCTCGAGGACGCACAGCGCGACCTGCTGAGCGGCACGCACGTGCCCTGGAGCGGGCAGGGCGTGCTCGGCACCGCGGCCGGGCTGGATGCCACGCTGGAGGTGTTCCACACGTTGGAGCCGTTGTTGTCGGGCCGCGAAAACACCGAAGCCGACGTTCGCGACGAGCTGGATCTGCTTGGCGCGGCGATCGCGCGAATACGCCGCAGTCACTCCGGCTGGCCGGCGCTCGACCAGCTCACGATGCACGAACACGAGCTGCTGAACGGAACGCTCGCAGGCGCACTCGGGGCGCTCGAGCTACTCCCTGGCACGCTTGAGACAAAGACAGCCGCGCCGATCCCCAAACTGCCGGCATCGTCGCCGGCGGAAAAGGCAGCCGAACGTGCCGCGGAAGACGCGCCATGAGCCTGCTCGACCGCCGCGCACGCGCAAGCGGCCGCCTCGCCACGACGGACACCGGAGCTGACGCATGAGCCAGCTCGATCGACGCGAGTTCATGAAGCGCTCGCTCGCGCTCGTCGGAGCCGGTGGCGTCGGCGCGCTCGGCGGCGCACTCGCCGACAGCGAGCTTCGTGCCAGTCCACCCCCGCCCAGCGAAACCGCCGAGTCACAGGAGGTGTTGAGCAACGAGCTGCTCGCCAGTGTGCCGTTCGATGGCCCTCACCAGGCGGGCATCGTCGCACCCACCCCCGCGCAAGCGCAGGCGACGTTCCTCGCCCTCGATTCGATCGCGCCCAACCGCGAGGTGCTGGCCGAGACCCTGCAAACGCTATGCGCACGAGCGCGCGCGCTGACGCAGGGCGAAACCGTGGGCGCCCAGGAGATCGACGATCCTCCACCGGACTCTGGCATTCTCGGCCCGACCGACGCGCCCGACGCGCTCACGGTCACGATCGCCTTCGGCGCCTCGCTGTTCGACGACCGCTACGGCCTCGCCGCGCGCAAGCCAAAGCTGTTGCGCCGGATGCCGAGCTTCGCGGGCAACGAACTCGACCCCGCCCGCAGTCACGGCGACCTGCTGCTGCAGGTTTGCGCCGGACACCGCGACACCGTCGTGCACACCGTGCGCGAGCTGATGCGGGTGGTCGCGGGTCGCCTCACGACACGCTGGAGCATCGACGGCTTTCAGAGCGTCAGACGCGGCCCGAGCCCGCACAACAACCCGCGCAACCTGTTTGCCTTCCGCGACGGCACCGCCAACCCCGATGTCGCCGACGCCGAGCTGATGAACCGGCTGATCTGGGTGCAGCCCGACTCAGGGGAACCGGAGTGGGCCACCGGCGGCACCTACATGGTGGCGCGCACGATCCGGATGCACGTCGAGTTCTGGGACCGCGTGGGCATGTTCGAGCAGCAGAACATGATCGGCCGCGATCGTGTGACTGGCGCGCCGCTCGGCGGCACCGGTGAGTTCGAGGAACCCCGTTACGACCTCGATCCGCTGGGCAAGCGGATACCACTCAACGCCCACATCCGTCTCGCCAACCCTCGCACTCCGGTCACCGCCGATCAGCGCATATTGCGCCGCGGCTACAACTACGACCGTGGCATCGACGAGGCCGGCAATCTCGACCAGGGCCTGATGTTCGCCGCCTTCAACCAGGATGTGCACAGACAATTCGAAACGATCCAAGCGCGCCTGGCCGAAGAGCCGATGATCGACTACATAACGCCGGTCGGAGGCGGCTACTTCTTCGCGCCCCCCGGCACGAGCGGCCCGAGCGACTGGGTGGGCTCGGGGCTGTTCGTCTAGCACTCGACCGCGAATCCCTCAAGGATCGCTTGGTTCGAGTCGATTGAGAGTGTGTACGCGAGGACGGTAGGCGCTGGACAATCGCCGACGGGCTGCCAGAATGACGAATGTGACACGCGCGGGCTCACGGCCTCCAATGGCGCTCCGTAGCCTTGCTCTGCTCTGGAGCACTCTCGCCCTCGGGGCGATCTTTGGCTTGGGGCACCCCACCGTGGCGGCGGCGAGCGACTTGCCGCTACCGGAATCCAGCTACACCACCCGCGCCGCGTGCTCGACGCCGGCACCCGGCCACGCCAGCTGTATGGCGCTTGAGCTTGAGCCGGCGACGACCTCTGCCCCGGCGGGCACAACTCCGCCGGGCAGCGTGCGCACAGACCTCAGGACGGTGAGCGAATGCCAAGCGGAATTCCCCTCGGGCTGCCTGACTCCGCTGAACTTGCAAAGCGCCTACTTCCCCGGCGAAGCACCCGACCTGGCCGCGTCGGCACCATCACAAACGATCGCGCTCGTCGATGCCTACAACGACCCCAAAGCCGAAGCAGACCTCAACACCTACAGCAAAGCGTTCAGCCTACCCGCCATCCACAAGTGCGGCGCGGGCGAAAGCGACTGCTTCGAACAGGTGAGCCAGAGCGGAGGCAGCGCGCTGCCGTTCCCCCAGAGCGAACCGGTTAGAGAGGCCAAGGAAATCGTTTGCGTAACGGAAAAAGCGAACGAAACCAGATTCGAACTGAAGAAACGCGAAGAAGCCTGCGACGAACTGGTCGAAGCCGAGGGCTGGTCCATTGAGACTTCGACCGATATCGAGATGGCCCACGCCATCTGCCAGAACTGCAAGGTCCTGCTGGTGGAGGCAAACGAACCCTCCTACTCCGATCTCGAAGCGGCCGAGGAAACAGCTGTGCGGCTCGGCGCCAACGAGATCTCCAACTCGTGGGGCGGCCCACGGGAAGGCTCCAGCGGCAAAGCGTTCCACCACCCCGAAACCGTCATCACGGCTGCCGCGGGCGACGACGGCTACCTCAACTGGACCGAGGCCGAAGCGGCCTCGACCAACAAAGAAAAGTATTACGCGGGCGCCGATTACCCCGCCAGCTCAACCGACGTGGTGGCCGTCGGCGGCACCAAGCTGACGATGAGCGGCGGTATCCGGCAGAGCGAAACCGTCTGGAACGAGGATCCCGACCCCGAAGGCGGCAACCAGGGCGCCGGTGGAGGCGGGTGCAGCGAAGAATCGAACAGCGCGCCGTCATGGCAGCAGGCCGTCCCCGACTGGTCGGCGGTGGGCTGTGGCAGCAAACGCGCCGTGGCCGACGTTGCTGCCGATGGCGACCCCTACACGGGTGTGGCGGTCTATGACTCAGTTCCCACGATCCAGGAACCGAAGCCCGGCGAAGTCGTCAACGAACCGCTCGAATGGTGGCCGATCGGCGGCACCAGCGTGGCCTCGCCGATCATCGGCTCGATGTTCGCGCTCGCCGGCGGCTCGCACGGGGTCTCCTACCCCGCGCGCACGCTCTACTCGCACTTGGGCAACTCCGCCCTCCTGCACGACATCACAACCGGCGGCAACGGCGACTGCGACGGCAAATACGCAAGCTGCGACGGCTCGCTCAGCTCCCCACTGGACTGCGGCATCGGCGCCTGGATCTGCACCGCGACCACCGGCTATGACGGCCCCACCGGAGTCGGTACACCCAGCGGGCTCGGCGCGTTTGCGGTTGGCGAAGAAGTCGAACCGAAAACAGTGCCCATCGAAGAACCAGGCAGCTCCAAAGGTGCCGGCGGGAACCAGAACACTGGCACGGAGACGCCGAACGGCGGGACCGGCGACGAAGGCGGCAGTTCAAGCGGCGGCTCGAGCGGAGGCACAAACGGCTCGGGCGGAGGCGCCACGCAAGCCGGCAAGTCGCCTGGCGGCTCGACTCCAACCCCGGGCACCACCAGTCGCGCCGCGCGGATCTCCGCCCTCACGCTGACCGCCAACGCGCGCACCGCACTGCGCCAGCGACGATTCGCACTCGCGCAGGTCGCGTTCTCATGCACGCTCACACGAGCCGTCAGGGTGCGAGTCGCGCTCTCCATCAGGGTTCTTTCAGGCGGGCACACGCACTGGCGCACGCTTCCGGTTTCGCTCGCATTCAACGCGGCCAGGGGCGTCAACCGCCGCAGGCTGCACGGCAGGGGCGACCTGGCGCCAGGCCTCTACAAGCTAACGCTGACGCTCACCGCAGGCACGGCGCGCTCGATCGAGATGCGCGTGGACTGAGGCCACGGCCGCGTGGACTGAGGATGTGGCGCGCGGCGCCCTCCGGGCTCGCACACACCGGACTCACTTCCGCGGCCTGGTTGCTTTCCGTTCCCCGGGCGCCCCCTCGCGTGGCGCCCCCTCGCTCGGCGGCCGCTCGCGCAATTCGCGCTCGAGCGCTTCGCCACGCTCGGTCAGCCACCACGCGTTGGGGGTTCCCCGCGCACGACTGTCCGCGCCGCGATTGACGATCAGACCCTGATACTCAAGGCGTGTGAGCAGCTTGGAGATCTGACCCTGGTCGACGATAC
>DATNKN010000242.1:0-6219 GCA_035603375.1 Solirubrobacteraceae bacterium | reverse complement strand
CCGGGTTCGGGGTCGTGCTCGCCCTCGCCGCGCTCGCGCCGACCCTCCCGCTGGAGCTGTTGGCGCTGGCGCTCGCCGGCTGGGCCAGCATCTCGTTCATGGCAACCGGCAACTCCACTCTGCAGCTGACCGCGGAGCCCTCGATGCGCGGTCGCGTGATGGCGTTGTGGTTCGTGGCCTTCCAGGGCTCCACCCCGATCGGCGGACCGCTGGTCGGCTGGGTGATGGCGTGGGCGGGCGCCCGCGCGGGCCTTGGGGTGGGCGCCATCACCTGCCTGCTCGTGGGACTCGTGGGATTGATGGCGTTGCGCGGGATGGCACCGTCCGCGCGCGGCGACAGCGCACCGCGACCCGCCGAGTCCTGACGCTCAAACGAACGCTCCCATACGCACGCCGAACGATGCGAAACGGCGCAGCAAGCGCCACTGCTCAGGAGCGACCCTCGCCCAGGAAGTCGATCAGCAGCTCGTTGACGCGCTCGGGCGCGTCGTGCTGCACCCAGTGCGTGGCGTCGGGAATGCGCTCCATGCGCAGGTTCGGCACCCACTCGCTCGCCGGTTCGGCAAGCTCCGAGCCGAGGTGCCGATCGAGCATTCCCCAGATCACCATCGTCGGCGCAGGGATCGGCTTTATTGCCGCCAGCATCTTGCGCGGCGAGCGCCGCAATGCGGCGCGGTAGTAGTTGATCATGCCCGTGAGCGCCCCCGGCTGCGACCAGGCCTCGACGTAGCGTTCGAGGTCCTCATCGGTGAACGCCTTTTTGGAGTCTGAGCGCAGCGAGCGCTTGGCGAAGGAATAGTCGTCGCGTGCGAGCAGGTGCTCGGGCAGGCGCGGTATCTGGAAGAAGAACATGTACCAGCTCTTGCGCAGCTGCTTCAACGTCCTCAAGCCCTCCAGCATGCGCGCGGTGTGCGGCACGTTGAGGATCGCCAGGCGCTTGACCACATCGGGATGGAGCGTCGCCACGGCATAGGCGACGGCGGCGCCCCAGTCGTGACCGACGACGTACGCGTCCTGCTCGCCGAAGCTACGGATCAGCCCGGCGATGTCGCCCGCAAGCAGAGACGCGTCATACGCGCGCCAGCCCTGCGGCTTATCTGAGAGGTCATAGCCACGCATGTCGGGCGCGACCACGTGGTAGCCGGCCTGTGCGAGCGGGCCAATCTGATGGCGCCAGGAATACCAGAACTCCGGAAAGCCATGGAGCAGGACGACCAGCGGACCCTCGCCGGCCTCGACGTAGTGCAAGCGCACGCCTCCGCCCACATCCGTGTCACCGTGCTTCAGCTGTGCCTCGACCGTGCCCATCGCGCCATGGTAGACCTCGCTGTCCGCATCCGATGTCACCTTGCAATGCGTGCCCACGATTGGGGAGGATTTTTGTTCGCTACAGGCGCAATAGTCGGCTTGATCGTCGGCGTCCTCGTGGGCGCCGCGGTGGCAATGGCGCTCGCTCGCTCTGCCCGCGAGCGCTTGCGCGAGGAGCTACGGGGCATCTCGGCCGAGAGCCGAGAGCGGATGCGCGACGAAATGGCGGCGATATCGGCCGACGTGCTCAAGCAGACCGGCGACTCGCTCGCACAGCGACTCGCCGACCAGCGCCGCGCTGAGGAGGAGCGCTCCGCCGGGGAGATGGCCAAGCGCGCGGAGGAGATCAAGGGTCTGGTTGGGCCGGTCAGCGAGAAGCTCGGTCGCGTCGAGAATGAGATTGGCCGTCTGGAGCGCGAGCGCAAGCAGGCGCAGGGGGAACTGGCGAACATGGTGCGCCAGCTGCACGAGGGCGTCGGCGGCCTGCGTCAGGAGACCGGCAACCTCGTCTCCGCGCTAAAGCGTCCCAGCACGCGCGGGTCGTGGGGTGAGATCCAGTTGCGCAACGTGATCGAGATGGCCGGCATGATCGAGCACTGCGACTTCCTGGAGCAGAGCACGATCCAATCTGAGGATGGCCCGCTACGGCCCGACGTACTGGTCAAGCTGCCGGGCGGCAAGGTGATCGTGGTCGACTCGAAGGTGCCGCTGGACGCATACCTGGCCCACCTGGAGGCCCAAACCGACGATCAGCGCGCGGTGCAGATGGCGCGCCACGCCAGGCAGACGCGCGAGCACATCACAAAGCTCGCCTCCAAGGGCTATCAGCGCCAGTTCGACGCGACGCCCGACCTGGTCGTGATGTTTGTGCCCTCCGACGGCATCTACCAAGCCGCCCTGGCCGAGGACCCCGCGCTGATCGAGTACGGCGTGCACCAGCAGGTGCTGATGGCCACCCCCACCACGCTGATCGGGCTGTTGCGAGCCGTGCATTACGGCTGGCGCCAGGAGCTGATCGCAGAGTCCGCGCGCGAGATAGCGGAGTCGGCGCGCGAGCTGCATCGCCGGATCGCACGCTTTGTGGACCCGCTCGCCAAGGTGGGCCGCCAGCTCGGCTCCGCGGTCGGCGCCTACAACGAAGCGGTCGGCTCCTTCGACAGCCGCGTGATGCCCCAGCTGCGCCGTATCGAGGAAGCGGGCGCGAAGTCCGAGCGAGAGCTGGGCGCGCCCGCGATCGTCGAGTCGAGCCCACGACCGCTCGCCGCGCACTCCTCCGAGGAGCCTGCGCTCGTCGCACCGCTCAACGGCGAGCCCGCACCGATACGGGAGCAACGCTCGCAGGCAAACGGCTCGGCGCGGCTGGTCCCACCCGCTGAGAGCCGGCGCTCAGCAGATTGACGCCGCGGCGGCGGGCAAGCACCACGACGATCGCAAGCGCGCATGCAACCGGCACCGTCGCCGGCAGCTCGCTCACCGCGAAGAACAGGAAGTCGAACGCGAGTGCGAGCAGCATCGCGATCAGCGCACCCGTGTCTTGCCACCTGCGACCGCCCGCAGTGGCGAGCAGGCCGCCGAGTACCCCGGCGACGAACAGATCCCCATAGCCCATCGCGGCCGAGCCGAACAACTCCGCCTGCAGTTGCGGCAAGCCGCCCGCTGGGTGAGCCGCATTGAGCGCGTTGTTGGGCGCCTGCAGCAGATCCGATATGACCAGCGCCGCGTCGGCACAGGCCATCGCGACGATTCCCAATGCCAGCCAGCGCGCGGGTGTCATGCCGCCGATCAGCGTGCCGAGCGCCACACAGCTGAGCGCGCTCAGCGCGAGCGCCGCACCCTCCCCGGCAAGCCCGCCACGATCGGCCCACGCGAGCGCAAACAGCGGCGCCACGAACAGCGCCAGCACCGACCTTGAACCGCGCATCAGCCAACCGAGCGCGAGCGCGGATCCGAGCGGCACTCCGACCAGCGCGACGTAGGTAAGCGCATCGGCGCTTGCCTGTTCCGCGACCCGGCCGATGGCCACGAACCCGATCACCGACAGCGGCGGTAGGAGTGCCCACGCGCGACTGTGCATGCGCCCCAGCCACATAGGCGACCACGCGCGCGGCAGCGCCACGACCGCACCCTGGCAAACCGACAGCAGGGCGATCGAAATCCAAAAGGGGAGCATTACGGTCAAAATAGACGCCGATGACTCCCGACCGCGTGTATCGTCGCCGTCGCACCGGCGCGGGAGTGCTCGCGATCGTGCTGCTCGCGGCTCTGATATCGGCACTCGGCGCCCACACCAGCTCGAGCAAGCCGCATCCCGCATCGGCCAAGCTCCACCGCACAGCGCCGGCGCCAACCCCGGCACAGCGCGCCGCCGCCGCGGTGCGGGCCGAAGAAGCGGCAATCGACTCGGTGCTCGCCTACACGCCGGCGATCACGAGCGGCGGCTCGCGCGGCAACAAGGTGGCACTCACCTTCGACGACGGACCCGGGCCATATACGCAGCGGCTCGTGGCCACGCTGGACAAGCTGCACGTGCACGCGACCTTCTTTGCGATCGGCGAGCAGGAGCAGTACTTCTCGCCCGGCACTATCGCCGAGATCGACTCCGGCGACGTGGTTGGCGATCACACCGAGACACACCCGATGATGGCGAGCCTCTCCCCGCACGAACAGTACGAAGAGCTGTTCGACCAGATGACCCGCATTGAGGCGATCGGCGGCAAACGCCCGCGCCTGTTCCGCCCCCCTTACGGCTCGTTCGACGCGACCACGTTCAGAGAGCTGCACCATCTGCGATTGCTGATGGTGCTGTGGTCGGTGGACACCTCCGACTACACGCTCCCCGGCGTCGGCGCGATCGTGCACACTGCGCTCGCGGGCGCCAAGCCGGGCGCGATCATCCTCCTGCACGATGGCGGCGGCAACCGCTCAGAGACGATCGCGGCGCTGCCGGCGATCGTAATGGGGTTGCGCAAGGGTGGACTGCAGCCGGTGACTGTGCCCCAGCTGCTGGAGAGCGACCCGCCGCCGCACGGGCTGCCGCTGCCGACCAATCTCAGCGGCGACTGAGCTATCGGCCGAACGCGGCCGAGCGCACGCTCAAGCTACGGGCTCGCGGCGCGCGCAGCCTCAATGCGCCAGCTGCACCGTCTTGACGACGAGCAGCACCATTGCCACCAGCAGATAGCCGCGCAACATGAGCATGCCCGCCTTGCGCCCCGGCGACCACACCGGACGCTCCAGCAGCGCCAGTGGCGGCATCGTCCAAGTGCTGCGCTCCACGACCGGCTCCTCCTCTTCCGAAGCCATCGCCGGCTGTGCCAAGCGCCGGCGCAGCGTGTAGGCGCCGGCGAGCAGCAGCGCCGCCGCGGTGCCAATGCTGAGGTACTCGAACAGACGCGTCACGTCGATACTGGGGAAGATCGTGCTCGCCATCAGGATCAGCGACAGCTCGACCAGCACGGCGATGATCACGCTGGCGATCGCGTTCAGCCAGGGTGGGTTCGACCATGGGCCGAGCACCTCGCGGTCATTGCACAGCAGCAGCAAGAACACTGTCGCGCTCGGCAACAGCACTCCCGCAAGCGCCTGCACCGAGGTTGTGATGAGTCCCAGCGGAGCGCCCGGGATCAACACGATGCCCGCTGCGAAAGCCACCATCAGGGTGAAGCTCGCATAGAACACCTTGGCGTCGCGGATGCCGCGGTTGAGCGAGTGGCGTTGCCCGAACACGTCACCAAAGGCGTAGGAGGTGGACAGCGTCACGGCCGCCGCGCCGATCAGCGACGCGTTGAGCAGGATGATCGCGAAGAACGTGCCCGCCGTCGAGCCGAGCGTGCGGCCAAGCTCGGTGGCGACCGTGCCCGCGTCGTTGAAGTGACCCGCATAGGGCGTTCCGCCGAACGCGAATGCGGTCACCGAGATCAGCGCGCCCGCGCCCAGCACAACCACGAACGCGCCGATCACGGTGTCGGTGCGCTCGTAGTTGATCCAGCGCGGAGTGATGCGCTTGTCGATGATGTTCGACTGCTGGAAGAACAGCTGCCATGGGGCCACGGTGGTGCCGACGATCGCGATGATCAGCAGCACCGCGGTCGAGCTGACACCACCCTTGATGCTCGGCGAGAACGTGTCGTGGGCGATCGTGCCCATATCCGGATGAGCAAGTATCAGCAGCGGGATCACGAGAAAATTGGCGACAACGAACACATACATGAACCGCTCCCAGCTGCGGAAGCTGCCGGTGGAGGTGATCGCCACCAGCGTCAGCGCGGCGGCCGGCACCGCGATGTACTTGCTGACGCCGAAGTACTCCAGCGCGAGGCTCACACCGATGAACTCGGTGACGATCGTGAGGAAATTGAGGATGAACAGGTCGCCCACGGAGAACCAGCCCCAGAAGCGCCCGAAGCGCTCGTTGATCAGACGCGCATGACCCACTCCGGTGACCGCGCCGAGGCGGATCACCATCTCCTGGTTGACGATCAGCACCGGGATCAGCAGCACCAGCGTCCACAGCAACGTCGTGCCGAAGTTTTGCCCTGCCTGCGCGTAGGTGGACACTCCGCCAGCGTCGTTGTCGCCCACCATCACGATCAGGCCAGGGCCCATGATCGCCAGGAGCGCCAAGAGCTTCGCGCGCACGCCACGCCTGGCGCCCGTGTCGTGCAGCTTGATCGTGCCGAGCGCGCCGCGAATATCGCCGATATGAGCCTCGTCCAGGACCGGCGGCACGCCGTCTGGGCGTGGCGGAGCGGACGGCGTGCTCAGCGTCGTCTCCTCGGTTGTATCCGGGCGCTCAGACATACGGCCCGGACTCTAGTCGCGGGCGAGTCCGAAGCATCTGCCCGGACGAGACTTCAGTCGCGCGCGAGGCCGAAGCGGCGCCGCCAACCGGCCGGGAGGGTTAGCTCCAGC
>DATNKN010000240.1:0-7998 GCA_035603375.1 Solirubrobacteraceae bacterium | reverse complement strand
CGGGGCGAGCCGGTGGCGTCGGAGGCTTCGCATTCCTGGGCGCGCGCTCGTGTTGGGCTTGGGACGGTGTGCTTGGCGATAACAACCACGATCATCCTGTTTCGTACCAAGAGCTGGTTTGTCGGGATCGTCATGCTGGCGGTGGCGTTGGCCTGTCTGCTCCCGTTGCTGTTCGACGTTTTGGTGAGATGTTTCGACTGTTTGCAAGAGCGCCTTCTCGACGGTGCCGCGAGCGTTCTCGCGGTCACCGAGTTGGGCAACCCGCGCACTCGTGTCCGGTCTTTGGCGGTCGCGGCGACCGGCGCGATAGCTGTGTTCGGTGCGGTGTCGGTGGGCGGTGCACAGGTGAACTTGCAGCACGGCCTGCAGGCTTCGGCCAGCGCGATCGATGCTGGCGCGAACGTATGGGTCGCTCCCAGCGGCGAAGCGGGTCTGTTTGCGGCTGCGCCGTTTCGCAATGCCGACATTCGCGTGCTCAGAGCCCTCCCTGGCGTCGCCGCGTTGGGTTCCTACCGCGGAAGTTTTCTCAATTGGGGGGATCGCAAGCTGTGGATACGAGCTCCGCCATCGAGCACGCAACAGCCGATTCCACCGAGCCAGCTAGCGGAAGGAGATCTGGCGATTGCCGACTCGCGAATTCGGAAAGGGGGTTGGGCGATCATCTCCCAGTCGCTTGCCGCCGAAAAGCATCTGCGTATCGGTTCAGTGTTTGTGCTGCCGGCGCCGCTGCCTGTGAGACTGCGGGTCGCTGCACTGAGCACGAATCTCGGATGGTCTCCCGGAGCGATCATCCTCAACGCGGGCGATTATGTGCGGGCGTGGGGCTCCAGCGAACCGAGCGCCTATGAGATCCGAACAAAGTCCGGAGTGTCGCCGGCGAGCGTGCGGCGTCTCGTGGCGCAGGCCCTCGGTCCGCGGACAGGTCTGTCCGTCGAAACCCTCGGGGAACGTCGAGGGCGTCACTATGCGCTGATCGATCAGGGGCTCTCGCACTTCGAGCAGATTAAGCTGTTGATCCTCGTTGCGGGTGCGCTTGCTATCGCTGGGGCGATGGCTTCGATGCTTTGGCAGCGTCGCGACCTGATCGCGTTCATGAAGGTAGACGGGTACCGCCGCGGTGTGCTGTGGCGCTGGTTGCTGTGTGAGAGCGCGATCATGCTCGTCGCCGGCTGCTTGATCGGCGCGCTTTTCGGTCTGTATGGGCAGCTGCTGATTAGCCACGCGCTCGCGACGGTTACCGGCCTACCGGTCGCACTCGGAGTCGAAGCGCTCATAGCGCTGTCGAGCTTCCTGCTTGTCAGCGTAGTCGCGACGGCGATTGTCGCCATACCCGGATACCTGGCGGTCAGTGTGCCCGCTAGCACGGTCACCACGGCTTAAAGCCACTAGCGCAAAGACTCCCCAGTCAACCGAAGCGCCGCGTCGCGATCTGTAACCCGCAACTTCCGCAATGCCTCCGAAAGATGCCGGCGAACGGTAACCGGCGATATTCCCAATCGCTGAGCAATCTGCTTGGTGCTCAAATCCCCGCGAAGCAACTCGAGCACCTCCGACTCGCGCTCGGACAAAGTAACAAGACTCCCGTCGGCATCGGCAATGCGCCGCTCTTTGCCATGCCTACGAAACTCGGTGATGAGTCGTGCCGTGAGAACACGCGGCAACGGCGCCTCGCCCTCGAGCACCGCGCTCAAAGCGTACGGCAGCCGAGCTGGGTCGGTGTCCTTGAGCAAATAGCCCCACGCGCCCGCGCGCAAGGCGTCGAACAGGTCGTCGTTGGTATCGGACACGCTCAACATCACGATTGGCATTCCCGGCAGCGCCTCGGCCAGCTCACCGGCGGCGGCGATGCCGCTTCCGGGCATGTAGACGTCCAGTAGGCACAGGTCGGGGCGGTGCTCGAGCGCGGCCTCAATCGCGCCGCGGGCGTCCACGGCCTCGGCGACGACTTCGAAGTCGCCTTCTTCCAGGGCCAGGCGAACGCCGAGACGTGCGGTGGCGTGGTCGTCGGCGAGGACTATGCGCAGGCGCTCGGCTATGGCAGTGCCACCTCCACCACGGTGCCCGCTCCGGGCGTCGAGGCGATGCGCAGGCTGCCGCCGAGCAGGCCGGCTCGCTCCTGCATACTGGTGAGGCCGAGGCCGCTCGAGACACTAACCGCGGTGGGCACGTCGAAGCCGACTCCGTCGTCTGCGATGCGCAGCGCGGGCACGCCGCCGTTGCCGTTCTCCCTGGCGCCGAAGCTGACGCGAATGTGCTCGGCCGAGCCGTGGCGGACCGCGTTGTTGAGCGCCTCGTGCAGGATGCGCAGCAGCGCGTTGCGCCACTCGTCGTCGACGAGCACGTCCTGTTGCAGGTCCAGTTCGATCTCGACGCCGAAGCGCGAGCGGAAGGAGTCGGCGGTGCGCTCGATCAGCCGGTCGAGGGGCAGCTCCTCGGTGGCGGTGAGCACTGCGATCGTGGTGCGCGAGTCGTGCAGTGCGCGCTCGGCGGCGGAGCGCAGGTGGGCGACGGTGGTGGCGTCCTCGCCTGTGTGGCTGAGGCGCTGGGAGTGGCTGGCGATGAACGCAAGCTCCTGGGCGAGGCCGTCGTGCATGTCGCGCGCCATACGCCGGCGCTCGTCGATGGCCACGCGCTTGACCAACTCGCGCTGCAGCGCCCGAAACTCGACGAGACACCCGTACAGGATCGTGGCGACCGCGAGGAGCTTGAGGAAGTCGCCGAGGTGCAGCCGCTCCACGTTCGTCGAGGGCGCGACGAAGTAGCTGAGCGAGGCGAGCCCGAGCACGGCCACGCCGACGGCGAGTGTGCCCTCGAACCGGTTGCCGCCGCGAAGCGCGTCTCGCGCGAGCGCGGCTGCCGCCAGCGCCGCGACCACCGCCAGGCCGATCTGCAAGCCGTGGGGCGGCGAGACTGAGTCGATCAGGGTCGGCTTGGCGGCGAGTGCGAGGTTGACGAGGCCTAGCGCGGCCAGTGAGAGCGCGATCGCAAGGTCGCGACGACTGTGCGTGGAGCGCAATCGTTCGACGAACACGAACGCGGCGAGCAGACCGATCAGGCCGGCGACTGTGTCGATCATCGTTTGCCCGTAGCGACTGTGCAATACGAGCGCCGTGGCGGCCGAATCGATCATGGGCTCGATGGCGTATCCCTGCCTGTAAAGCTCATGCGACCGTCAAGCATAACCGCGATTCGTGGATTCGGCGTTCAACCGATGAACGCAAGATGAGGCGGGTGGGCCATTGGGCAGGGAGCCGCCAGCGGGGACACTGGTTGCGCCGGGCGCGCACTCTCGCCCTACCCGCGTGTAGGGGTCGGTTCTTTGGAAGCTACCGGGTGCGGCGCGCCAGGCTCTCGACAAGGACGACGGGGATAACGAAAGCGGGCTCAAATCGGATGACCACACCACGCGCAGTACTACATGTAGCCACCGAGTCCGATGGGGGCGCGAGCGACAAGCTCTCCGATTTGGCTCGCGATGGCGACCCGTTGCGCCGCCTTGAGGCTGAACTGCAGAGCGCCGACCCTGGGCACGCCGATGTGGAGCGCCTGTATGAGAAGACGTGGGCGCTGCTGGAGGAGGCTTGGGGGCTCATGACCGAATGCCTGGTGATGCGCGACGGACTGCTGGACGCGTGCCGGGAGATAGAGCAGACGATGGACGCCGTTCACGACCGCATGCAGGCGGTCTCGCCGGCGACGCTTTCGATCCCCCAAGGGCCGAGTGCCAGCGAGCACCACGTGGAGAGCGCTCCGGCCGATGTGAACGGCTCCAATAGCGCAGCGGCATCCTGATGGCAACACCACAGACGGCGATCGGTGCGGACGGCGCGCCGGCGCAATCGCGTTTCGTGCCCGACTCCTCGGTGGCGGCAGCTCGTCCTGCCGCTGTGCCGCCCATCCCCGCGCCGGCCGTCCCTGCATTGCACGCTCCCGCTACTCGGACGCCTGCGCTGCCGGCCCCGGACATGCCGGCGCCAGACACGCTGGCCCCGGCCAGGCTGCGCGCTGTATCCGCGCCGCTCGCGCGCGGGGTGCGCCGTCCGCGCATTCTGATGACCACCGAGGGTACGTATCCTTACGCGGTCGGCGGGGTCAGCTCGTGGTGCGACCTGGTGATCGGGGGACTGCCGGAGTTCGAGTGGCAGATCCTTCCGATCATGGCCGGCGATCGTCGCTTGAGCGCGATTTTCGAGCTGCCGCCTCACGCGAAGCTGGTTGGCCAGATCGAACTGTGGTCGGAACGCCTGCCACGACGACGGTTGACGGTCCGCCCCGAACGTCGCGCGAAGGAGAGCCTGCCGGCAAAATTGACGCGGGCGCTGATCGGCTGGGAGGGCAGCTATGAGGACCTGCTGGAGGCGCTGCTGTGGTGCCGGCGCAGGCCCGACGCGGTGCGCACCGCTTTTCGCGGCGCGCGCGCATGGGAGACGTTCATCGCGGCGCTCGAAGAGGTGCTGGCCGAACACCATCCCGACGCGGGCGTGGCGCCAAAGCTCGACGCGGTCGAGGCGGCGAGGCTCTACCAGACGGTGTATTGGATCGCGCGGGCGGCGGGGATACCGACCCCAAAGACCGACTTGCTGCACGTGACGGCCGCTGGCTGGGCAGTGATACCGGCGCTTATCCACAAGCGCCTGTATGGCACTGACATGTTGTTGACAGAGCATGGCGTGTATGTGCGCGAGGCCTACCTGGCAGCGGCCCGTAGTCCCTCCTCTCAGGGCGAGCGGTTCCTCTCCAGCCGTCTGGCGCGCGGGCTCAGCCGCGCCGCCTATACCGCGGCGGATTGGGTGGCGCCGGTGACCGAGGCGAACGCGACGTGGGAGCGCGGGCTGGGCGTCGCGCCGGAGAAGATCCGCGTGATCCAGAACGGCATCGAGGCGCCCTCCAGCTACACCGATCCGCCGGGCAACCTGAAGATCGTGTCGGTGGGGCGGATCGATCCGCTGAAGGACGTGCAGACGATGCTGCGCGTGGCGGTTGAGGTCGGGCGCCGCGTGCCGGGGGCGAAATTCGAGTATTGGGGTCCGCCGACGAAAGGGCAGGAGACGTACGCACGCGCGTGCGAAGAGCTTGCGCGTCAGCTCGGCGCCGAGCAGCACTTCAAATTCATGGGCTCGACCAAAGACCCGAATGGGGTGGTGCGCGACGCGGATGTGATGCTGATGACGAGCATCTCCGAGGGTCTGCCGATGTCGATCCTGGAGGCGATGGCCCAGGCGCGCCCGGTGGTGGCCACCGCCGTTGGCGGCGTGCCCGAGGTGCTGCGCGGGTGTGGCATCGTGCAGCCCCCGGGCGACGTGCACGCGCTCGCGACGGGGGTTGTGACGCTGCTGCGCAACCCGCAACTGGCCAGGCGACTGGGCCAGCGCGGCTTTGAGCGCGTGCACCGAGTGTATACACGGACAGCGTGCGTGGGTGGCTATCGCGACTTGCTCGGCGAACTCACGAGCGCGGCGATGAGCGCATGAGGCCGATGACGCTGACAACGAAGAGTGGGCGCCAGGCGCCGCTCGGTGGGAGGGTCTAGCGGCGATGGAGCACGAGCCATCCAAGTATGCGACGGGCGTGATCGAGGCGCGGCTCGGGCGCGGCGCGCAGGACGTGCTCGAGGCCGCGGTCGTGCTGGAGGCGTGGGGCGGGATGCGCGCCAATGCTGCTTTGAGTTTGGGATCGAGGGTCGTACCCCCGAAACCACCCGGGTGGACTCCTGGGAGGTTCACGACGGAGGAGTCGGGACGTCGCGACAGTGTCCTGACGGAGGCGATCGCCCTGATCCTCGCGATTCTCGCCGTGGCGTCGTGGGCGGGACCGTTGAGCCGTCAGGTCGGAACCTCGGTGCTCGAGCAGGCGATTATCGTGGCACTGCCGCTGACACTGGCGCTTCAGTGGGCGATGCGCAGCCGCTATCTCAGCCGCCGCTCGGGCCTGGCCTGCTTGGCGCACGATCGGATGGCGGTAGCGGCATTGGGGCTGCTGTGTGTCGAGGCGCCGCTGATGGCGATGCATTCCTTTGGCCCGCTCGCGGGGATGTTCGTGGCGATCTGGGTGGGGGGAACGGTGCTGGCGCGCCGGGGCTGGGCGCTGGCATACGGCGCGTTGCTGGTGGGCGCGGTGGTTGGCCTGCGCCAGGACGTCTCGGCTTACCCCTTGCTTGAGGGCCTCACGGCGGTGGTGGTGCTTGGTGCGGTGGTCGGGGTGGCCACGGGCGGCGGGCGCTCGGACGAACCGGCGGGGCGCATCGGGCGAGCGCTGTGGGCGGGGGCGATCGGCCTTGCGCTGGGGGGGTTGCTCGTGGGCGATTCGAGCCTTGGCTGGGGTGTGCACGGCGCGTTTCCGGCGCTCGCGCTGCTGCCCTCGGTGCTGGGTAGCTTCTGGGGCGGGTACTACCTGTGGAAGTTCTACGACGCGGTGCCGCGTGGACTGCAGGGCGTGGGCATCGAGCGCGCGAACGAGCGCAACCTGCGCGGTTCGGCGATGGGCATTTTCCTGGGCTCGCTGGCGCGCTTGGTGGGCACGACGGTGGTGCTGTCGGCCGTCGTTATCGCGATCGGACAGTGGACCTCGGGCACCAACCGACTTAGCCTATTTGTGGGCTTCGGCTGTGTGGCGCTCGTGACGATGCTCGTCAACCTCTTGGAGTCCCTCGCGTATGCGCACTGGGCGTTCTTTGCCTCCTTTGCGGCCGTCTCCACGGAGCTTGTGCTCAGCAAGCTCGTGCTCCCCGGCCACGCCGCGGTGCCGGGCACCGCGCTGATCGCTGGTGCGGTGGTGGGCATGATCGTGGCGCTGCCGGCGCTGTTGCGGGTGCTGCTGCGCCCAGGGCGAGTGCTCGCCACGAGCCTGTGGATCCAATAAGCTCGACGCTTGTTGCTATCGATGGGCTTGCACTCACGTAGGCGTTTGCACGGACCCGGCGCGGTTGTGAGCGTTGCGCTACTCGCCACTCTTGCGCTGGCGGGTTGTGGCGGTGGGTCCTCCACCGGCACGACGCAGACAATCACATCCACCACCGCATCGACCGTCGGGGCACCCACGGGCTCGACGAGCGCTTCGAAAACCACGTCCACCGCCCGCCCCGAGTCGTCTCCCGCAAAAGCGACCAAAGCCAAAGCGCCCGGGTCGACGGCGCCCAGCTCGAGCGCCGCCGCACCCCCGTTGGCGAGCGGACCGGTGCTGCGTCGATTTGCGGGATCGGGCAACACGAGCTTGGGCACCATCAAGCTGGGCTCGCCGGAGGTGCTCGTGTGGGGGGCGCAGCATCCCCCGATCCAGATTTTCACGGCCAAGGGGTTCATCCTTGTGAGCAGCAGCACCCCAAGCGGGCACATTCGACTGTCGCGCGGAACCTATGCTGGTGTGCGTGTGGCGACGCGCGCCGCCTGGTCGATCGAGCTGCACGCACGGTCCTGATAAACCAAAGGATCTCCAGGGATTAATACTGTGGGCCTATAGGGAGTTTGTCCTATAGGTACTAGCGCGCGTCGGTCATACGTCCACTAATCGCCTGACCGCACCGCGTTAGCGCCGGGCCGGCCGACTTCTTGAGTGCTGCAACAGCTTCTGTCGGCGCAGCAGTCTCGCTCACTCAACGAGGCGCGACACATACCACGCCAAGGTCGTGCCTGTCACTGGAGGTAACTGATGCTCACTCGCTCGTATCACAACGCGGAGCGCGCTGTTATTGCGATGGTGCTGTTTGCGCTGCTGGCTCTTTGTGCGCTTGCTCTCACCGGCGGTGTCGCTGCCGCGCGACCAGCCCACCGGGCGGCGGTACGCTGCTCTCGCACCAGTCGCCTGGAGCGCCGGAAGCGCTCACATGCCGCCAAGCTGGAGGCTCGCCGTTGCTCTCATGCCGCCTCGCGAAGCTCATATACGCTTGAGGTCTCGTCCAAGCACGTCTCCGTCTCCCATAAAGGGACTACAACCGAAAAATCAAAATCCTCGAAAAGCACGACAGGTGGCTCCGGGAGTTCGACGGGAGGGAGCACCGGCGGG
>DATNKN010000239.1:0-4343 GCA_035603375.1 Solirubrobacteraceae bacterium | reverse complement strand
CGTCAGCTTCGCCGACGTTCAAGGCGCCTGGCTGGATCTGATGTGGACGCTCGACACGTATCGCGTCGCGCGTACGCTTCCCGACGGCTTCAAGGACTTCGGCGCCTTCAATCGAGGCAAGGGCAACTGGTTTGCCGAGATGGTGTGCTCATTGCTCGCGAACCGCACCCATCACAACATCGCGGCCCGGCAGAAGGTAGGCGGATTCTCGCAACAACACCAGGTCGACGTGGCGTGGCCGGCACGAGGTGAGGATCCCCTGATCTGCTGCGAGACCAAGGTCACAGGGGCGCCAGCCTTTGGCTCCACGCCCGCGCGTGGCGCGATGAGCGACTTCTCAAACCGCCGCAAGGAGCTCAAGTTCGCGGCCACCGACCTGAAGCTCTACCGCCGCCAAGAGCGAACGAAGATCGCCCACTGGGACGTGTGGCGTCGCAACGAGCCACCCAAGACATACTTCCTTTGGGCGGCGCGACTAGACCATCCTCGGGAGAAGATCGAGAGCCTCGTCCGCGAAGCTCGGATCCTAATAGACACTTACCTCGATGGAGCGGGATTGTTCGCCTGGCGTCGCTCAGACTCCGGCGAATCCTATGAACCCGTGTCGTTGCCGTCCGGCGAGCGCGTGACATCGCTCGATGACGTCCTCTACAGAATCGCTTCGGAGATCGAGTCACTCGTCGATGAGAGAGGAGAGCCGCCTCCGCCGATCGAACCACATAACCGTGCGGTTGCTCTTGATCTCCTCGCAGACGATGACAATGGCAGCGTCGACGGATAGCATTCGCTTCAGGCGTTTAGTAGTTTTCTGTCCGCAGCAGCGGCTAGTTTTTTTCCGAGCGCCCATCCAGGTCTGATACGCGGACTGCCTCGACGCGACATCGCCCCGACGCTCCGCGTGCGGTTGGCGCCGCCGAAGCTTCGACGGCGCCAGCGCTCAAATTCTCCACCTACAGCACTTCCCCGAGCGCGTCGAGGAAGATCGCGTTCTCCTCGGCCGTTCCGTAAGTGACTCGCAGCGCGCCTGGACGTCCGAGCGCTCCGCCCCCACGCACGAGCACGCCGTGCTCGGCAAGACCGCGCATGACCTGCCGCTCGCGCTCCTTTGCCAGCTCTGGGTCGTCCTCGCCGAGGCCGAACCAGCAGAAGTTGGCCTGCGACTCGGCCGCTTCGATGCCGAGCGCGCGCAGACGCTCATCGACGGAGATGCGCTCGGCGACGGTGCGCGTCACGCGATCGGTGACGGCGTCCTGATGGGCCAGCGCCTCCACAGCCGCCGTCTGGGCAACCGCGTTACAGAAGAAGGGCTGGCGGATCTGGTCGACGGCGCGCGGCAGGTCATCCGAGCCGCACAGCGCAAACCCGACGCGCAGTCCGCACAGGCCGTACACCTTGGAGAAGGTGCGCAACAGCACGAGGTTGGGGTGATGTGCGAGCAGCTCGACCGACGCGTCGGGATCGTCGAGCAGGTTGAACTCGCAATAGGCCTCATCGACGATCACGCACACGTGCTTTGGAACTTCCGCGACGAAGTCCGCGACTTCCGCCAACGGCAGCGCCGTGCTCGTTGGGTTGTTCGGATTGCACACGATCGCGATGCGCGTCGCGACCGTTATCTCGCGCAGCATCGCCTCCAGGTCGTGGCAATCGTTTGCGTCCAGCGGCACGATCACCGCGCGCGCCCCGGAGGCGGCGCTCAGGTGCGGGTACACCGAAAACGAGGGCCATGCATACACAAGCTCCGCGCCGGGCTCCAGCAGCGCCTCGCCGGCCGCGAGCAGGATGTCGCAGGAGCCGTTGCCGATCGCGATGCGCGAGACGGGCACGCCGTAGCGATCCGACAAGCGCTCGCGCAACAACGCGTTGGTGGGGTCGGGATAGCGGTTGAGCGTCGGCAGCGCGCCCTGTATCGCCTCGATCACCGCCGGCAGGGGCGGCCACGGCGACTCGTTGGAGGCGAGCTTGACCCGCGGCGTGCGCTCGGCGTACCCGCCCGCCGCCGGGTAGGAGGGGATACGCGAGATGCGCTGTGAGAACTCAAGTGCCACGGGACTATTGTGGCGAACGCAGCGACGGTCCGGTGCGACGGCGACCGCAACGCGATCTGCCCGGACGCGCGGGCGCTACTGTGCCGCCTGCAGGTCGGCGCGCAAGCTGGCCGCCTCGCGCATGTACACGTGCTTGGCTTCGTGCTCATCGCCAGCGTAGTAGTGGATCAGCACGCGTATCACTTTCGCTAAGGACCCCGGCACCGGTATCTCGCGCGCACACAGCAGCGGTACGCGCTCGAAGCCGAGTTCGCGTGCCGCCACCGCCGGGAACTCGGCCGTGAGGTCGTCGGTGACGGTGAAGATGCAGCTCACCACCTGCTCCGGGGAGAGCGCGTTGCGCTCCATGATCTCGCTCATCAGCTCGGTCGTGGCGCTGAGGATCTCCTGCGCATCGTCGTGAGATGCCGAGATCGCGCCGCGCAGGGCATGAAGGCGTTGCGACATCGGAGCCGATTGTGTCAGAGCGAGCAGCCGTACCGGCTGGCGGGCGTGCACGCCGCGTGTGCGCGGGCTATCGCGCCAACCGTTGTCCGCCATTGGAGCCGCGCAGCCGCTCGACCTCGCGCTCGCTCAAGCGCCGGTAGGCGCCGGGCGCGAGGTCCCCCAGCTTCAACGGTCCAAACGCCACACGCTCGAGCTCGCGCACCGGATGGCCCATCGCCTCGCACATGCGCCTAACCTGGCGGTTGCGGCCCTCGTGGATCGTCAGCTCGAGCACGTCCGAGCCAACTCGCCGCACGCGAGCCGGCGCCGTTGTCCCGTCCTCGAGGCTCACGCCCTCGCGCAGCCGGCGCAGCGCCTGCTCCCCGACCGACCCACCGCCGACACGCGCCCGATATGTCTTTTGGACCTCGAAGCTCGGGTGCGTCAGCCGGTGTGCCAGCGCCCCGTCGTTGCTCAACAGGATCAGCCCGGTCGAGTCGGCATCCAGTCGCCCCACCGGATACAACCGCGAGCGCTCACCTGTGCCCGCGAGGGTATCGGCGATCAGCGACACGACAGTCGGGCGACCGTGGGTGTCCTTTGCGGTGCTGAGCACACCGAGCGGCTTGTTTAGCGCATACACAACGTGCATCTGCAGCCCCCCGAGCGGGCGACCGTCAGCCTTGACAACGCACTGCTCGTTCACGTCTAGAGCAGGATCGAGCACGATCTTCCCCGCGACCGTAACCCGCCCATCCCGGATCATCGCCTCTGCCGCGCGGCGCGAAGCGACGCCGGAGTGAGCCAAATACTTGCCAAGGCGCATTGGCTGCAACGATAGGGCTGTGGATCTAGAACTTCTCGACCAAGCACTCGCCGCGACCGGACAACCCGCGTTTCGCGCGCGGCAGGTGTGGGAGTGGGCGGCGAAAGGCGTCGCCGGGTATGAGCAGATGACAAACCTGCCGGCGCCGCTGCGCGAGTGGCTGCGGGAGAACGTGCCGTTCTCGACACTGAGCGCGCGCGAGCAGCACACCGCAAGCGACGGCACCGTCAAGGCGCTGTTCACGACCGCCGACGACCGGCCCCTGGAGGCCGTGTTGATGCGCTATCGCGACCGACGCCACTCGATCTGCGTGTCCTCGCAGTCGGGCTGTCCGCTGACGTGCACGTTCTGCGCCACCGGCCGCATGAAATTCGCCCGCAACCTGACAGCGTGGGAGATCATCGACCAAGCGCTTCACTTTCGCCGCATCGCCCCTGTGGACCATTGTGTGTTCATGGGCATGGGCGAGCCGATGCTCAATCTCGACGCGGTACTCGCCGCCTGCCAGCGGCTGCCCGACATCGGCATCGCCCACCGCCGCACCGCGATCTCCACCGTCGGCTGGATACCTGGCATTGAGCGGCTCACCAAGTGTGAGATGCCGTTGCGACTCGCGCTCTCGCTGCACGCGGCCGACGAAGCGCTGCGCAGCGAGCTGATGCCCGTCAACGAGCGCTACCCGCTATCGGACGTGATCGACGCGTGTCGGGCGTTCTACGAGCGCAAGCGCCGGCGTGTCTTCGTGGAGTACGTGATGCTCGCTGGTGTCAACGACCGCTACGAGCAGGCGGTCGCGCTGGCGAAGTTGCTCGGCCCAAGAGGGTCGGGGGAGCAGCCGCGCATGTTCAAGGTGAACCTGATCCCGTACAACCCGACGGACTCGCGCTACGGCGGCTCGAGTCGCGACGCGATCGCGGCGTTCCGCGCGGCGCTCGAGCAGCGCGGCGTCGAGGCGACGGTGCGCCTGACGCGCGGGCGCGAGATCGCGGCAGCCTGCGGGCAGCTCGCGGCAAACGGCGTCTAACAGGCAGGCTGCTCAGGCA
>DATNKN010000229.1:0-2794 GCA_035603375.1 Solirubrobacteraceae bacterium | reverse complement strand
ACGGGTTGTCCCAAGGCCAAGAAGGCCAGTAAGAAGACCAAGAAGAAAACGCGAGCCAAAGCGAAGAAGAAATAGGGGTGTGGTAGTCATGTCCTCCAACAATGGAGGGGTCGGGGCAGAGAAGGGCAGGATGGTGCACGGTGCGATCGCGCACTAATACACGCTCCTCACCCGATGGAAACGGGCGGGTTGATCGGGCGGGACGTCAAGGCTCGCATGTTGTTGAGATGCAACGCCGACGCCTGTTGACCGCGACCACTGAACTTGTGTATGAGCGTGGAGTACAGGGATTGACCGCGGCGCTGGTTGCTGAGCGTGCGGGAATGTCGCGTCGTACGTTCCATGACATTTTCGAGGACCGCGAAGGATGTCTGCTTGCCGCGTTCGACGAGGCGGTCGAGCAGGCCATACGGGTTGTCCTACAGGCCGCTGAGGGACAAGAGAAGTGGGCTGACAGGGTCAGAGCTGGGCTCACTGGTCTGTTGTCGTTTCTTGATTATGAGCCTGGTATGGCGCGCTTGTTGGTTGTGGAGGCGCTTGCCGCCGGAGCAAAGACACTGGACGCCCGCCGACGCGTGATCGCGCAGGTCATCGCCGTCATCGATCAGGGGCGCGCACAGAGCAAGGCGGGTAGAGAGCCATCATCACTGACTGCCGAGGGCGCTGTTGGTGCCGTCTTTAGCGTGATCCATGCCCGCATGCTCGACGGTGAGCAGCGAGCGCTAATCGAGCTTGCCGGTCCTTTGATGGCGATGATCGCCCAACCCTATCTCGGGGCGGCTGCCGCACAGAAGGAGCTGCAGCGCCCCGTCGTGACGCCAGAGCCCGTCGTGCCGCGATTGCCGTCTGATCCTTTCAAAGACCTGCCGATACGCCTCACCTACAGGACCGCGCTCGTGCTCTCCTCGATCGCGGCACAGCCCGGTGCCTCGAGTAAGCAGATCGCTCAAGCAGCCGGCATCGCCGATGAGGGACAGACATCGAAGCTGCTCAACCGCCTACAACGCTACGAGCTGATCCACGACACCGGGGTAGGACCAGCCAAGGGCATGCCCCGAGCCTGGCAGCTCACCCAACGCGGCGAAGGAGTGCTACAAGCCGTCGGAGAGGGCAACTGAAGCTCACCGCAGGTGGGTTTCATAGCTCGAACCGCGTCTAACGAACAAGCCACCCAGCACAAAGACGTCGATCCCACCGGAAAGTGTGAGGCGCGTGGGCCACTGGCTTGAGTAACGATCACCCGGCAGGCGGCTGGTCGATGCGCACCATGTTGCCGGAGGGGTCACGCACAGCGCAATCCCGTGTGCCCCACGGCTGGTCGGTCGGCTCCTGCACGATCTCGGCGCCTGAGGTGCTCAGCTGCTCGAAGGTGGCGTCGAGGTTGTCGGTGTGAAAGTGCACGCCGTTGAGGGCGCCCTTGGCGAGGAGGGCGGCGAGCGCGTCGCTGTCGGCGGGGCTGCCGTTCAGGTAGTTGGTGAGGACGATCGCGACGTCGGGCTGGGAGGCGGCGCCGACGGTGATCCAGCGGTAGTCGCCGCGAGCGACGTCGTTGCGCAGTTCGAGGCCGAGCACATCGCGGTAGAAGGCCAGCGCGTTGTCGGGGTCATGGACTAGGACGAAGCATGTGGAGAGAGATAGGTTCATGTCCCCCACACTAGGGAGTCAGCGCCCAGCGCGTTTCTTTGATCCTGCTCGGTTCCACCGTGCTCCGTCTGCGGCTCGGGCGGGTGAGATCTTTGGCGACGCAGCCCGGCACGCGCGCGAGCGCACTGTGGTCACGGGCCCGGTAGGCCGTTGGCGTTTCGCCCACCAGCTCGGTGAAGCGGGCGCTGAACGACCCGAGCGATGTACACCCGACCGCCATGCAGACCTCGGTGACCGACAGCTCGCGGTGGCGTAGCAGCGCCTTTGCCCGCTCGATTCGGCGCGTCATCAGGTAGGCGTAGGGCGTCTCTCCGTACGTCGCGCGGAACTGTCGCGAGAAGTGTGCGCTCGACATCAGCGCGGCGCGGGCAAGTGCGGCGACGTCGAGCGGGCGCGCGTACTCGCGGTCCATCAGATCGCGGGCGCGGCGCAGGTGTGCGAGGTTGGCGAGTTCCTCGGGCGTCACGACGCGAGCGTAGCGGAGCGTCGGCGGGACACTCGACAGCGCGCGGCGCTTACCCGGCTATCGCGACGGTCCCGCCCGGCAGCGATGCCATCGTGTCGGGGAGTGGCTTGCGCGCGCGAAAACGAAACGAGCGACCGCCCGCCTCCACGCTCGGCTCCACCAGGCCGGCGTGCTCCAGGCGCGCGGGCAGCTCATCCGGGTTGACGGGTACCAGGGTGTCGCGGATGTGCAGCAGCTTGAAAGCTCTGCCCGTGCCAAGACTGTCGGTGCCGGCGAACACGCCGCCGGGCCGCAGCACCCTGCGGACCTCGCCCAGCAGCCGTTCCTGCAGAGCACGCGATGGCACGTGGTGGAGCATCGTGAAGCACACCACGCTCGAGAAGCGATCGTTGGCGAATGGAATGTTCGTCGCGTCGGCCTGCACTATCTCGACCTCCTCGCCGAGCGTCTGGCGCAGGTGCTTGCAATAGCTCTCAGACAGCTCAACGACGGTCAGCGAGCCGGGGCGACGGGCGAGCACGCGGGTCGTGGCGCCGAACCCTGGTCCGATCTCGAGCACGTCCTCGCCCAGGTCCACGTCGGCCAGTCCCCACGGCAGCAGCTCGCGCTCCACAGTGCGAGCCCACCAGCCGGACGAGCAGAGGACGGCATGCGCCTTGTTCACACCAACAGCCTACGAGGATC
>DATNKN010000228.1:0-2325 GCA_035603375.1 Solirubrobacteraceae bacterium | reverse complement strand
ATCGTCGGTGGAGGCTCGAAATGAACACCCCACGACACCTCGCGCCAGGCGGTAGCGCCCGCCAACAGGGCACTCGCGCCGCCGAGCGCGGCACGAGTTTGGCCCGCGCATCGAGCGAGCGGATGCGCTGGTGGGGGTGGGGCAGCCCGGAGCATCCGCCCGGCCTGCCGCCGCACGCGCTCGCGTTCCTGCGCGAGGTCGTCGGTGTTGAGGGCAGCCCGCGACCGCCCGTGGCGCTGGAGCACGTGCGGATCGAACCCTCCGCGGTCGCGCCCGCGGTACTCGACGCGCTGCGCGACATGCTCGGCGCGGAATGCGTGCGCGACGACCACGCAGAGCGCGTGCTGCACGCCGCCGGCAAGGGTTACCCCGATCTCGTGCGGCTGCGCGCCGGTGAGCCGCGCGGTGCACCCGATGCGGTGCTGTACCCGTCCTCGCGCGAGCACCTGCGCGCACTGCTCGCGGCCTGTGAGCGCGAGTCGCTCGCCGTCGTGCCGTTCGGCGGTGGCACGAGCGTCGTCGGCGGCGTCGAGCCGCTGCGGGGCGAGCACCGCGCCGTCGTGGCGCTCGACATGGGCCGCATGTCAAGCGTGCTCAGCTTCGATGAGCAGTCGCGCCTGGTCTGCATCGAGGCGGGTGCCCGAGCGCGCGAGCTGGAGAGCTGGCTCGCGAGCAGGGGGCTTACGCTCGGGCACTTCCCGCAGTCCTTCGAGTACGTGTCGCTCGGCGGCTGTGCCGCCACGCGCTCCGCCGGGCAGGCATCGACCGGGTACGGGCGCTTCGAGCGGATGGTGGCAGGCCTGAGCATGGTGGCGCCGGCGGGCACGGTCGAGTTGGCTGCGGTCCCAGCGAGCGCCGCCGGCCCCGGAGTGCGCGAAATCGTGGTCGGCTCCGAGGGCACGCTCGGCGTCATCGACCAGCTCTGCCTGCGGGTTCGCCCGACGCCGGTCGAGCAGGTGTACGAAGGGGTTTTCTTCGAGAGCTTCGAGGCGGGCGTCAATGCTTTTCGAGAGCTTGCCCAGGCCGGCTGTGCTCCCGACGTGGCGCGGCTCTCCGATGAGGCGGAGACTCGCATGTCACTTGCGCTCGCCGGATCGGGCGGAGCGAAGGGCCGGCTCGGACGCGCCTACCTGGGCGTGCGCGGCTACGCCGGTGGCTGTCTTGCGATCCTCGGCTTCGAGGGCACCCCGAAGCAGGTCGGCGCGCGTCGCGCGGGCGCCATCGAGATCGTGCGCGCCGCCGGCGGGCTGCGCGTCGGACGCTCTCCCGGCAAGGCCTGGTTCGCCTCGCGCTTCAACGCGCCATACCTGCGCGACGAGCTGCTCACCCACGGCGCGATCGTGGAGACGCTCGAGACCGCCACGCGCTGGTCGAACCTCGCCGCCCTGCACGCGCGCGTGAGCGACGCGATCGAGGGCGCGCTGCGCGCGTGCGGCACGCCCGGGCTTGCGATGTGCCACGTCTCGCATCTGTACGAGACGGGCGCCTCGCTGTACTTCACGTTCCTGGCGGCTCAGCAGCGGGGAGATGAGGTTGCGCAATGGCGCGCCGTCAAGACAGCCGCGAGCGAGGCGATCCTCGACGGGGGCGGCACGATCACCCACCACCACGCGGTCGGACGCGACCACGCGCCGTGGATGGCGCGCGAGATCGGCGACGCCGGTGTGCGCGCATTGCGAGCGTTGAAGGCCGAGCTTGATCCGGCGGGGATCATGAACCCCGGGAAGCTCCTTCCCTGACTTCCGTCGCGCGCGAGGCCGGGCGAATGTCGCGTCGTCAGTGAGGCGTCGCGCTTAGTGCAGCGCGAAGTTGCCCGTCAGCACAATCGGCCCCGGTTCTTTGGGGGCGCTGCTCGTCTCGCGCGTGATGATCAGCTTGCCATAGCTGCCCGCGTTGCTCGGTAGCGGGCCGCCGCCTTCCATGCGGCCGTTGGAGCCGACGATCGGGGCCTTGCCAAGCGGGGTGGAATTGGTGGGCGAGTTGTACAACCACACGGCATAAAAGAAGCCCGAGGAGGGGGGCAGCCCCTGTGCTGCCACATAGAACGCGCGCCTGTTGCCCTCCGAGAGCACGTACGCAAGGCCGTTCGCTTTCAGTTCCGGTTCGCCCGCCGTCAGCTTGATCGTCTTGTCGAGCTTGGGCTTACCGGCGCTCGACGCGGCCGTGGAGGACGTCGATGTGGAGCTGGATGCGCTCTTCGACGTCGTCGCGGTGGGGCTCGATCCTTTGCTCCCGCTCGCGACGATGACGATGACGGCCACCACGACCGCGACCACGATGCCGCCGAGCAGCAGCAGGCCTCCGCGCCGCGAGCCCGCCGGCGCC
>DATNKN010000197.1:0-3804 GCA_035603375.1 Solirubrobacteraceae bacterium | reverse complement strand
TCGGTACATGTACCGACCCGGACAGCGGCACATGTGCCGCTGTCTTAAAGGAAAGGGAGAACTACTCCCCGGACTCCTCGGGAACCTCTAGCTCGCCCAAGCCCTCCACGAAACCGGGATCGGAGCTGCCGGCGCCGATCTTCTCAAGGGAGGCGAGGTCGGCGTCGAACTCGCTGCCGTATCCGGTTGCGAGCGCTTCGCCATCGGTGAGGCCCAGCTCGGCGGCGATCTCGTCTTGATCCAGCAGGCCGACGTCGTCGATCGCGCGGGGCAGTGGCTCGGACGGTTCGATCTCGATCCGCCGGTAGCGCTTCAGGCCGGTCGCGGCCGGGATCAGCTTGCCGATGATCACGTTCTCCTTGAGGCCGTTCAGCCGATCGATCTTGCCCTCGAGCGACGCGTCGGTGAGCACCTTGGTGGTCTCCTGGAAGGAGGCCGCCGACAGGAACGAGTCGGTGTTCAGCGATGCCTTGGTGATGCCAAGGATGATGTCCTCGAACTGAGCGGTCTCTCCACCCTTGGCGATCACGGCATCGTTGGCGGTCGCGAATTCGTAGCGGTCCACGAACTGCCCGGGCAGGTAGTCGGTGTCGCCCTTCTGGTCGACCCGCACCTTCTTGAGCATCTGACGCACGATCAGCTCGATGTGCTTGTCGTTGATGTCCACGCCCTGGGACTTGTAGACCTCCTGCACCTCCTTGACCAAGTACTGCTCGGTCTCGGTACGCCCGCGAATGGCGAGCAGCTCGTGCGGGTAGAGCGAACCCTCGTTGAGCTGCTTGCCGGCCTGGATCTTCTCGCCCTCATTCGCATACAAGCGTGTGCGCCGCGGGAAAGCGTGGCGATGCTCCTCGCCGGCCTCGTCGGTGATCACGACGGTCAGAGCCTTGTCGGACTCTTCGATCGACACGACCCCGTCCTGCTCGGCGATCTTCGCCAAGCCCTTCGGCTTGCGTGCCTCGAACAGCTCCACCACGCGCGGCAAGCCGTGTGTGATGTCCGCGCCAGCGACACCGCCGGTGTGGAAGGTGCGCATCGTCAGCTGCGTGCCGGGCTCGCCAATCGACTGGGCGGCCACGATGCCCACGGCATCGCCGATCTGCGCGGTCTGACCGGTGGCCATCGCTCGTGCGTAGCAGGCCTGGCAAACACCGCTGGGAGCCTTGCACTTGAGCACCGAGCGGACCGGCACGGTCACGCGCACACCCTTCTCGTGATCGTCGGTGAACGCCTCCACGATGTCAGCGAGCTGCTGACGTCCGATTTCCTGTCCACCCTCGGCCAGCATCCGTCCGCGCTTGGTGGTGATCGGCTGAGCGGCGGTGCGGCCCACGAGGTTTTCGTTGGGTTCCTGGCCGTCGTTCCAGACGGTCATATCGATGTATTCGTCGGTGCCGCAATCGACCTCGCGGATGATCACGTCCTGAGCGACGTCCACCAGACGGCGGGTCAGGTAGCCCGAGTCGGCGGTACGCAGAGCCGTGTCGGCCAGGCCCTTTCGCGCACCGTGCGTGGAGATGAAGTACTCCAGCACCGACAGCCCCTCCATGAAGTTGGACTTGATCGGTCGCTCGATGATCTCACCCTTCGGGTTGGCCATCAGGCCGCGCATACCCGCGAGCTGGCGGATCTGCTTGAAGGAGCCACGGGCGCCCGAGTTGGCCATCATGAAGATCGGGTTGAGCGTGTCGAGGTTCTGGATCATCGCCTCCGCGACCTCGTCGGTGGCCGCGTTCCACTTCTCCACAACCGCCTCGTGGCGCTCCTCCTGGGTGATCAGACCCATGTCGTACTGGTCGGTGATGTCGCCCACGAGCTTGTCGTACTTGTCGAGGATCGACTGCTTCTCCGGTGGGATCACGACGTCGTTCTTGGAGATCGTGATGCCTGCCTGCGTGGCGTACTTGAAGCCCAGGTCCTTGAAAGCGTCGAGAACGAGGGAGATGGTCGTCGCGCCGTAGCTCTGCACGAGCGCGTCGATCAAGCGCGTGGTGTCGCGCTTCTTCATCGACTGATTGACATACACGTACTTCGACGCGTCGAACTGGTCGCCAAGCGCCTCGGCCAGCGCCCGCTCAATGCGGTCGTTGTAGATGATCCGCCCAACTGTCGTGAGCAGGTGCCCGCCCTCGCGACCCATCGGACGAAACTCGGCGATGTCGTGCAGCTTTACGACGCCGGCCTCGTAGGACAGCTCCGCCTCCTGCGCGGTGCGGAACACATGCGGGCGAGGCTCGTAGGTTGCCCTGTCGATCTTCGACAGCTCGTCCGCTTCGAGCCCATAGGTGAGGTAGTAGGCACCCAGGATCATGTCCTGGGTGGGCGTCGCCAGCGGCGCGCCGTGCGCCGGGCTGAGGATGTTGTTGGAGGACAGCATCAGGATGCGCGCCTCCGCCTGAGCCTCGGCCGACAACGGTAGATGGACCGCCATCTGGTCGCCGTCGAAATCGGCGTTGAAGGCGTGGCACACCAGCGGGTGCACCTGGATCGCCTTGCCCTCGACGAGCAGCGGTTCAAACGCCTGGATGCCCAAGCGGTGGAGCGTGGGTGCGCGGTTGAGCAGCACCGGGTGCTCGTGGATGACCTCCTCGAGCACATCCCACACCTCGCCGATCATCGAGTCGACCATCTTCTTGGCCGCCTTGATGTTCTGGGCGGACTTGCGCTCCACAAGCCGGGCCATGATGAATGGCTTGAACAGCTCGAGCGCCATGATCTTCGGGAGACCGCACTGGTGCAGTTTCAGGTACGGGCCAGCCACGATCACCGAGCGGCCGGAGTAGTCCACGCGCTTGCCGAGCAGGTTCTGACGGAAGCGGCCCTGCTTACCCTTGAGCATGTCTGAGAGCGACTTCAGCGGACGGTTGCCAGGGCCGGTGACGGGACGGCCACGACGGCCGTTGTCGAACAGCGCGTCGACGGCCTCCTGGAGCATGCGCTTCTCGTTGTTGACGATGATCTCGGGAGCACCGAGGTCGAGCAGCCGCTTGAGGCGGTTGTTGCGGTTGATCACGCGGCGGTAGAGGTCGTTGAGGTCGGAGGTCGCGAAGCGTCCACCATCGAGCTGCACCATCGGGCGCAACTCCGGGGGGATCACCGGAACGGCGTCCAGCACCATCATCTCGGGCTTGTTGCCGGACTGGATAAAGGCGCTGACGACCTTCAGGCGCTTGACCGCGCGCGCCTGCTTCTGGCCCTTGCCGGTCTTGACCTGCTCCTCCAGTTCGGTGCGTTCGGCCTCCAGGTCCACCTGCTGGAGCAGGTCGCGAATCGCCTCGGCGCCCATGCCCCCACGGAAATATTCACCGAAGCCGTAGGAGGAGCCAAAACGCTCCTTGAGCTCGCGGAAGGTCGTCTCGTCGTGCTCGATCTGCTTGGGCTCCATCGTCTTGAACAGCTCCCACACGTTGCGCATCCGCTCGGCGCCATCCTCGATATAGGCTTCCGTGTCGGCGATGTCGGCCTCGAAGGTCTTGTTCAGTTCCTTGATCAGCTTCTCGCGTTCCTCGTCGGAGATCTTCGCGAGATTGAGGTCGAGCGAGTCGGCCCACAGGTGGTCTTCGTCGTTGAACGAAGTCTGCTTGCCGCTCGTGAGGTACTTCTCGCGACGCGCCAGCGACTCGCGCAGTTCGAGCACGCGCTCCTGCAGCTCCGCTGCGTAGGAGTCGAGAACCTTGTTGACCTCCTTCTCGAGCGTGTCGAGGTCCTTGGAGCGAGCCTCGTCGTCCACCCATGTGACGATCGACGCCGCAAAGTAGAGAACCTTCTCGAGCTCCTTGGGCGCCATATCGAGCAGGTAGCCGA
>DATNKN010000181.1:0-5895 GCA_035603375.1 Solirubrobacteraceae bacterium | reverse complement strand
TATCGCCATCGGACGCGTCGCCGCCTGTAAGACGAGGCAGCATCCTGTCAGCGGGAGTGAGAGGAAGGAGATCCGGAGGCGAGGGGGGATCGCTGTCGTCAACGTCTGGGACCTCAGTACGGATCTGTGGAGGACGAGCTTGCCATGCCTTCATGTTTTGGACAAGATCGCGATAGAACGTCACCGTCTGCTCGCGCGTCTCGCGTACAAACGAGCCCTCGGCCCGTCCTCGCTTTTGACCCATTGGTCGGCTTAGCGTCACCGTGAAGGATCGTGGATCACGCTTGACGTCTGCTTGGCAGAGCAAATCCTCTGGTTTTGCGCGCGCCTGCTCTAGCGTCGCGGGGGTGCTCTCCCGGACGTAGGGGTACCAAACCTCGATGCGCAAGTCAGGCCATGTCTCTGGGAGCTGGCGCAGCAACCAGCCGATGCGAGACTTGGGCCGGCCTTCCGTGGGAGCCATAATGTCAACGCTTATCGATGTCTGACGGGACTTAAGATCTGCTCGTATCTGCAAATCTCCGATGGCATCCGGAACATGGATCTCCGTTTGCAGAGCACCGGCAGTGGTCAGCGACTTCTCCAACTCGTCGAGCCTTGCAGTTGCCGTCTGCTTGCGTGCCCGAAGCGAGATTACATTGCGCCCCAATTCCTGAGACAAGCTGAGGCACAAGTACTCGGTGAACTGCTCCCATCGTTCGGCGACCTGACGAGCACGGGGGTCGCCTTGGCGCAGAATCCCGTCGTGAGCAGCGGTTCGTACGGAGACCCAATCTTTCCCCATGTCCTCAAAGCCCGCGACCCCGGAGGAGTTGCCGCTGAGGTAGTGGATCAGCTCACGTAGAACCCAAGCTTGGTCGGGATCTGAAACACCTCTATAGCGACTCTGCACGACAGCCTCGGTCAGGATGCGCCACCACGACAAGTGCCAGAGCTTTGTCTTACGGAGCTTTTGGCCATTGATCGAAACCGGTGACTCCGATGCGCTGTGGGTGATCTGGTTAGAGATCGTAAGGACCCCATCAAATTCCTGCTCCCGAGCGATCTCGACGTATCTCCCGACCTGGTCGTCCTTCAGGGCGGCAGTACCCGTCTTGACCTCGACCAGACAGGTCCAGCGTTTGCTGCCCCGCTCGCAAACGATCGCTCCATCAGGTATGTCCAGTTTGCCGTCCGCTTTCTTGAAGCGAACCTCGGCAAACGTGTCGATACTTGGCGACTTCGGCGCTCCCAATTCTCGCAGGAGCGAGTGTCCGAACTCAGGGACACCATGCATCACGGCGAGGAGACAAGCGGTCGCGCGCTTCTCCTGCTCATCCTGACTACGGATGCCGTAGGTCGGGATTAGGCGAGCATGCGACCACGTATCCGCTGCTGACGCAGGGCGTCCCCCATCTCCGGCAGTTGCCATAGACGAAACTTATCGAGAATGCGCTCACCGTGCTTTCTACAACTTGGGATCGTCAGAACCTTCCGCAAGCTCTCGTGCCCGACGAGCGGCAAACTCCGCGACCTGCTGCTCAACGCGGCGCATGCCCTCCATCTCGCGCTCGATGCCCTCGGTGATCTGGCTCTCCTCATTAGCCATCAGGACACCCCTCGCACCGACGGTATAGCGCGTCACGGCAATCGGTGTTGCGATCCCTTGGAGCGTCATGTGGGCTACCGCCTCGTTGCGGCCGGCGCAGAGGATGAACCCGACGGTGGCGCGATCCCCATCATGCGCGATGAGCTTGTTGACCGCGTTGACGTAGAGATTCATCTTGCCCGCGAACTCCGCCTGGAAGCGACCTATATTGAGGTCGATGACAACAAAGCGTCGGGTCGGATGGTGGTAGAAGAGAAGATCGAGGATGAACTCCTCGCCACCGATCTCCAGCGACTTCTGACGTCCCGCGAAGTAGAAACCTTCGCCGAGTGCCAGCATGAAACGCTCGATGTCAACCAGAAGCGCCGCTTCCAGGTCGCGCTCCTTAGCTCCGTCTGTGAGCTGCACGAAGTCCAAAACCACCGGATCCCGTGCGATCCTCTGCACGGCCTCGGCGTCGCCAGCCTTCAGAGTCCGCTCGAAGTTGGTGACCGCCGCCCCCTCACGTTCGTGTAGGTGGCTCATAATCGCCGTCTCAAGCTGGACTCGCGACCAGGAACTCGCTCGTGCGGCATACCAGTCCCGAGTCGAGCGATCTGTAAGCCGGTCGAGCAGTAGAACGATGTGGCCCCACGGCAATGCTCCAACACCGCTTTGGAGCATTTCCCGCTCGGGCCATGCCGCAGCGAAAGCGCGCATGTAGCGCAAGCTGCTAACCGAGTAGCCGCGGGCACCTGGAAAGGCCGCGCGTAGGTCAGCCGATAGCCGCTCGATGACCTTTGGACCGCCACGTCCACGACGATCTCCCTCCTCGGCCTGGCGGCGAACGATCTCTCGACCGATCTGCCAGTACACCGCGATCAGCTCCGCGCTTATCGCTCTTGCGGCGCGCGCTTGTGCGCTGCGGATGCGTCCCTTGATGTCCTCGAGGAACTCCTCGTAGCTGATAGCGCTCGCGGACTCCGGCGTGCCGATGAGCGATGGGACGGGAAGGTCAGGCATGAGGCTCCCGAGCGTACTGGTCGGATGCGATGGTTCTCTGCGCGTCGCCGCTCCCGAACGCCCGCTCAACAAACGCCGCCCCGTGCGTAGGGTCGGGTGCGTAGTGGCGGTAGATCTCCGTTGTCTTGGCGTCGGCGTGGCCCATCCACTCTTGGATCGCGCGCAGCGGCGCTCCGGCTGCCGCCATCTGCGTGCCGAAGGTGTGGCGCAGCTCGTGGAAGGTGATCGGGCGTGCCCCGGCCTCGACGAGCGCGTCCTTGAAGCGCTTACGCATCTTTGAGGGATCGAGAACATGCCCTGTCTCGGGATGACAGAACACGAGATCGTCGTCTTGCGTGAAGTAGGTACGCTCGCGCAGGGCCGCCAGCTCGCGGCCGAGGCGGCCGGGGCACAGCCCCACAACCAGCGTCCTCCGGCAAGACCGTCAGGCACCACCTCAGCCGCGGAGGCGACCGCCAACTCAACGCAGCGATCTACACAATCGCGCTCTCCCGCTCAGTCCACCACCCCCAAAGCCGCGCCTACATACAACGCCGCATCACCGAAGGAAAGACCAAGCGAGAGGCCATGCGCTCCCTCAAAAGATACCTCTCACGCCACCTCTACAACCAACTCACAAAAACGCCCTTGACAACATAGAAGCATCCAACGACTTCGCCCGACACCACCCCATCGTTACCAACCGGCAACGAGCCGTCAGTCCTCCTACCGACCGATCCGCTGGCCTGACACGCATCCATCGAACGAATCACGGCCGTCCAACGCGTCAGGTCGCGACCTTCTTGGCATCTACGGCGCGTTACAGACTAGCTAACCTCCCCGGGCAGGACAACTAGTCTGTTTGAGCGAGCGAGTTCGCCGCGAGCCCGAGCAGCTCTAGCTCCCGCTCGGTGTCGTACGACTCGGTGATCAGCGCCTCCTGGGCGACGACGCTCGCGTCCCGCGGGCCCCGTTCGCAGCGCAGCGTGCTGACGTCCCGTGGCCAATCGTTCACCGGTGCCAGATCGTCGGTGAGGGTCGCGGCGACCGCGTCGTCGTGGGTGCTAATCAGGATCTGCTCAGGCCGGGTCAGCCGTACAAACGCTCGCACGGTCGCCACGAAACTCCACTGGTTAGTGGTGTCAAACGCTGCGGTCGGGTCATCGAGTGCCAGCACCTGCCGCCGCTCGGGCGGCTGCATCAAATGCAACGCGAGGAACCAGGCGACGCCGAGCACGCTGCGCTCCGCCGAGTTCAACGTCATGCTCGCGTCAAGGTCCGCGTGAGGGGTAGCAAGGCCACCGAACACGAGCTTCCCTGGGGTGTGCGGGATCTGTAGCGGCTTGAAGTACCACTCGAAGCGAACGAGCGCCGCCATGAGCTCGCGCACGACCGGCAGCAGGCGCGACTGGAGCAGCTCCCCGACGAGCTGCTCGCCAGCCTTCGCGATCGGCCCCTTGCGACGTATCGCGCGGCCCAGCTCGTAGCGGCAGATCGCGTCCAATAGCCTCGGTGCATGCTCGTGGTAGCGGCGTGCCGGGTGCGTGTCCATCTCCCGTGCCAGGCCCTCAAGTGCCGTCGCGTGGGCGTGCAGCTGGTCGATTCGGGCACGCAGATGCACGGGTAGCACGGTCGGGCGGACCGGCGGCTCTGCGAACCCAGCGGCCACGAACAGCTCGGCAGGGACCGGCTCTGCCGGCCTGACCGGTGCGGGAACTTTCTCCTTTCGTGTCCACGTTTCCAGCTCCTTGCGGGGCGTCGAGCTGGAAACAGCCTCCAATGCCTGGATGTAAGCCTCAAGGCGGGCACGCCACTCGGGATCCTCTAGGGCTTTGGCGTCCTCAGCGAACCGTCGCGCAGCCGCCTGGGAGGAGTCGGCGTTCGCGAGCCAGCGCACCGCCAGCTCCGCGGATACGGGCGCGCGCCTGGCTTGCGGCGCGGCACGGGCAGGAACCTGGACTTGACTTCGCTCCAGGGCCTCCAACAGCGCTCTCGCCGCCTGTGCGGCGGCATGGCGGGTCCCTGCCAGCTCGCGCATGACAGCCGCCGCAGAGTCCAGCACGCCGATCGACTCGTTGTCCTCGCCGGGCCGCGCGACGGTCTCAGCGATCGCCGCGTCCGCGCGGATCGCGGCGTCAAGCGCTCGGCGCTCGTCGCCCCAACCCTGCGGACTGTAGGAGCCCTCCGAGGCAAGCGCCATCCCCTCCTCGACGGCGCGCAGCTCGTCCACCGGCGGCAGGCGCCGGGCGAAGGCGCTCCCGAGCTCGCGGTCGAGGAACGTCAGGGCAGCGGTGTTCGTGCTCGGCAGCTTCGGGAGCCCCGCGGCGGTGAGCGCCTCATCAGCGGCATCCTTGACGCTCGCGAGGATCCGCTTTGTTCTCGTGTCAAGGTCGGGGATCTCTAGGCCTGTGAGCGTTAGCAGCTGTTCGTAGCGTTGGCCGGGGCTGCTATTCGCAAGGGCGGTCACGAAGTCCTGGGTGAGCACGCAGCGCTCAAGCTGCGCCCGCGGTTCGTCATCGACGGTAGTCACGGCCTGACCGTCGCCCCGAATCGAGAACTCGCCCGCCCCGTTGTGCGGCAGGTGGCGCGCGTACTCGGGTGCGCTCGCATAGGCGGGCTTACGTTGCGAAGTGGAAGCCCACAACAGCTCAAGCGCCTCAAGCACCGTGCTCTTGCCGCTCCCATTCGCACCGTGAAGGACCGTGGCCTGCGCCAGTTCCACCTTGGCGCTAGTGAACGAACGGAAATGCTCTATCTCCAGGGTATGGATCGCGTGGGGCGCGGGCAGCTCGCGGGCACTAGCGAAGTCCCCGACGAGCATCTCCGCGAGCGCGTCACCGGCCGACTCGCGGTACATGCCGAAGCGTTTGTCGAGGCCACCGGCGGCGTCCTTGACCTCCTCGCGCAGCACGTCCCAGAAATGGATCACGTCGCGCCGAGAGATCTCAGTGCCGAGCATCCTCCGACAACACGGCAACAACGGTGCCATCGCCGTGTCCAGGGAATCTTCGGTCGTCGTGACCTCCCGTCGTACGAGGTTCAGGTCGACCCGATTGAACACCGCATAGCGACGAAGCAGATCCTCGACAAGCTCACGCATCGCGCGTTCGCCGTACGCGTCAACTACCGCCAGGATCACCGGAGTGCCAAACGCGGTACGCGTGTTGGCGGCCAGATGGTGACGGAGCCCCGAACAGGCGAACAGAAGCTGGCGCCACTGCTCCTCCGCACCGCTGACCTCCCCGTCGGCGACCACCGCCAGCTGCGCGGTGCGGACATCCCACGCGCACCCGGCGACGAGCGCGAGCTCCTCACCGAACGGCGCG
>DATNKN010000179.1:0-2159 GCA_035603375.1 Solirubrobacteraceae bacterium | reverse complement strand
CGAGTGCGCGCTTGACTTCCTCCCGGCCTTGCGTAGGTGTCACACCTGGCCGTAGCGCAATCATCAAAGCGCTCGCCGCTGTGGTTCTCCATGCTTCGGAGTAGTCCGCCGCGTTTATGAGGATCGCTCCGGGAGGCCATCCGCCGTTCGTGCTCAGCCCAGCGACCCGGAACGTGCTCGGACGGGGTGCGGGAAGGGTGAACTGCTCACCGATGTGCAGGTGCATTTCGTGGGCGATCGCTTCGGAGACAATGGCCCAGCCGTGACCACGGAGTCGGGCGGATGCTTCTTGGAGGTTGCCTTCGGTCAGTTGGCCGGGCGGGATTGGCTGCGGTGAGTTCCTTGGAGGGGCGATTATCCAGGTACGGCGATCGCCGAGGTCGAGAAATCCGCCGCGGTAGATCGACACGGACTGCACGCCGGGAACGTGCCGCAGCTTCGGGGCGACTGCGGCTGAAAACGGGGTGGTGCCCAGCGTGTTGTTCACCCCGCCAGGAGACACCCACAGGCCGGTGACATCGTTTACTTCGGTTGCCGTCCGGTTGAGGCCCTGCTCAAGGTTCTGTTGTGCGCCGAGGATCGCGACGATCCCGAACACCGCCATCGCCCCCATCGCGGCTATACCTTGTGCGCTGACTCGCGTCGTCGGTTCTCGGAGGGCGATTCGAGCGAGTTTGGTAGAAGTGAACCCGAAGGGAGTTTGGAGGATGCCAAACGCGGCAATGATCCCCCTAAACAAGATTGGGAGCAGACACAGGAGCGCGATTAGCAGGGTGACGTTTCCCGCCACCGCCGCTTGCGGGCGCAAAATGAGGATCAGGGTCGTGATCGCTAGGCACAGGCCACCCGCGATTAGCTGCGCTCTCGTCGTCCAGGCTCTGCGGCCTGTTGTCTTGCCGCGGGGTTGCAAGGGCCGCATGAGTGTCGTCCACAGTGGGGCGAGTATCCCGACGAACGCAGCGAGGATTCCCAGGCCGACGGCGAGCGCGATCGTTGGAAAGGTCACCACTCTTTGTGAGCCAACGGGAAACGCGAAGGACAGGTAGCCCGGTTCGGCTCTAAAGACGTGGGCAGAGAGCAGTTCGCCAAACACAAATCCGACGGCTGCGGCCAGCGCGCCGAGAACGATGGCCTCACAGCACAGGAACTGCACTGTCATCAGGCGGGTGGTACCCCGATTGCGCATCTCCTTGATCGCCTTGCGCCGCTCTGGCACGGTCAAGAGCATCGCCACGAATGCGAACAGAAAGCCGACGATCGCGGAGATCACCGAGAACAGACCCTCTCCTTGTTGGGCCGGCGCAGAGGCGACGCTGAATAGCTGGGCATCGAAGTCAGCGGACGTGAGAATCAGGTTTTCTCGCGACGCAAGGGTTTGTAGGCTTGCCCTAGCCTCGTCCTGTTGGCCGGGAAGTGTTTGGATGAAGATGCGGGTTACGTTGCCGGGGTCATCAGCGAGAGTTTGCACATAGGTGATCGCCGCGAGGGCAATCTGGCTTTGGGCCAAGCCACCGATCTGTGACGGGCCGAGTGTCGCCCCTACATAGCTTCCGATGACCTTTTCCCCCACCTGGACTGTGACCCCTTCAAGCGGTCCTACTCCGAGTGACGCGGCCAGCGCGCTCGGCAGCACGAGCCCTTTCTGTCGTTCTAGTTGTTTGGCGGACATATGTGGCAGGAACCGTGCCGCTCGCGCGAATCGCGGGTCCGCCCCAAGTAGATCGACGGAGGCTTCGCCCTTGGGTCCGATGATTGTGGCTGGCTGCTCGAGGACCGGGAGCGCGGCCTTCACGCCAGGCATTCGCGCTACCTGCGAGACGAGCCCTTGGTTAAAACCCGAAGCGTCGCGGGAGTCAAGCTGCAGCTGGCTAGCGCCGACTATCCGGCTCGTCAACTCGCGCACGGAAGAGTCGAGGCTTGTGGAGGCAACCTGGGAGGCGAACAGCAACGCCACGCCGATCGCGAGGCCGAGGACGGCGAACAACTCCAACACGAGCACACGCTTGGATAACAGCCACGCTCGATAGACGCCGTACATCTCGCCGAGCGGCATCCACCGTGGACTTGACGGGGTGGGTGTCTCGTTGGCCGGGGGAATCACGTTGGTACCCCGAGCTCTGTGTCGGGGATGACTTCGGGCTCGTATGGTTGGAGGCGGC
>DATNKN010000175.1:0-5689 GCA_035603375.1 Solirubrobacteraceae bacterium | reverse complement strand
CGGCCGGAGCCGCGCCGCGGGATGAAGCTCCAGTACTTAAGCTTGATCGTGTCGAGCACGCCTTGGGAGACCCACTCGGGGTCGATGTATTGCGGGTACACGCACAGCCGCTCGGTGAGCGCAAACCCGTCGCCCTGCAGGCGCTTACGCACCTGATGGGGCGACGGAAACGGGTGCTCAGGGGAGATGTGGTCCCCGTTAGCGGAGAGTCCCCCGAGGTCGGTGGCGCCGGCCGCCACCAGCTCGCTCCACCAGTCGGCGAGGTTCGGCGGGATCTGGATGCCCACGTCGGGCATCAGTCTGCGTGCCTCTTCGATGAGCAGCTTCATGTCCTCGATCGAGACGGCGCCGGCGCCTTCGGTGGCCCACTTCGGCAGCGGCAGCATCGGGCGCGCGGGCAAGAGGGACTCGCCGGCGTCCACCTCGCTCCCCTCGCTGTGCGTGCGTCCCTTCTCGGCGCCAATGCTCCCCCCTTCCACGCCCGTACGCCAGTACGCACGCGCGGCCGCGTCTGCGATCTCGGCGGGCTCTTGCCCGTAGTAGCTCTGATGGGGGACGAAGTTCTGGAGGATCACCTCTTGGATGTGCCCGTGCTCGGCGTGCACCGCGGCCAGTGCTTCCAGCGAGGCGATGCGCTCCTCCAGCGTCTCGCCGATCCCCACCAGGATGCCACTGGTGAACGGGATGCAAAGCTCTCCCGCGGCTCGGATCGTCTCCAGGCGACGCTCGGGATGCTTGGTCGGAGAGCCCGCGTGAACGGTCTGCATGAGACGCTCGGAGACCGACTCGAGCATCAGTCCCTGCGAGGCGGTGACCTCGCGCAGGCGGCCCAAGTCCTCACGCGAGAGCACGCCAAGATTCGTATGTGGCAAGAGGCCTCGCTCCAAGGCCCGTTCGCACGTCCAGACGACATAAGCCGTGAAGTCCTCATGGCCGTAGTCGCTCAAGCGCTGGCGCACCTCGGGGTTGACCTCGGGGCGCTCGCCGGTGAGCACCAGCAGCTCCTTGACCTGGCGCTTGGCCGCACCGTCGAGGATCTCGATCACCTCATCGGGCGAGTACAGGTGCGCCTGGTGCGTGGCGAACGCGCAGTACTTGCAGTAGCACTGGCACGTGCGCGACAGCGACAGCGTCAAGTTGCGGGAGAACGTGACCCGGCGGCGCATTGGTTGAGTGTAGGTCCGTCCGACCCGGATCGTAGTTTTTGCTTCATGAACGAAGATACCTTGCGACGCGCTGTTGCCGAGATGATCGGCGCATTCACCCTCACTTTCATCGGTGCCGGGGCCGCGGCGGCCGCCGGCGGCATCCACGACACAGCGCTGATCGGCGTGGCGATTGCCAACGGGCTCGCGATCGGCGTGATGGTGTGCGCGCTCGGGTACATCTCCGGCGGACACTTCAACCCCGCAATCACATTCGGTTTTCTGATCACACGCCGCATCAAGCCGCCGCTCGCGGTCGTGTACTGGATCGCGCAGTTCAGCGGCGCCGCGTTGGCCGCGCTCCTTGTCAAGGAGCTGCTGCCGCGCGCCGTAACCGAAGCGGTAAAACTCGGCGTGCCCGCGCTCGGACACGGCGTTGATGCAAGCTCGGGCTTCCTACTGGAGGCCGTGCTCACATTCTTCCTCGTGCTCGTGGTATTTGGCTCGGCTGTGGACGAACGCGGCCCCTTCGGCGCAGTCGCGGGTCTTGCGATCGGCCTCACGATCTCGATCGACGTGCTGTTCGGCGGTCCGTTCACGGGCGCCGCGATGAACCCGTCGCGTGCGTTCGGCCCGCAGCTCGTGGGCGATCATTGGGCCAACGGCTGGGTTTGGTACGCGGGACCGGTGCTAGGGGCCGCGGTGGCGGCGTTGCTTTACCAGTACCTGTTCATAGGCAAAGCCGGCGAGGCCGCGCAGCCCGTGCCCGCGAGCGACTAGTCCCACCGCCAAGAACAGCTCGACCGGTGCTTGCGCACCAGCCTCGCACACGATGAGTCCGGCGAACGTATACCTGGCCCGCCACGGCCAGACCGCTTATAACCTAGAGCGCCGTTTCCAAGGCCACCTGCCAGTCCCCCTTGACGACACGGGACGCGAGCAAGCGGCCGACCTTGCTGAGCGTGCTGCGTCAGGCACGGGCGATGGGATCCCATTCGTCGCTCTGTGGTGCAGTCCGCTGCTGCGCGCCCGCGAAACGGCTGACATCGTCGCCACGCACCTGAGCCTGAAGCCGCGCCAGGACCCACGCCTGATGGAGACCGACGCCGGCGATTGGACCGACCGTCTATTCACCGACGTACAGGCCGAGGACCCCGAGGGCTTCGCAGGCTTCATCGAGGGCCGTCCCGACTTCGCGTTTCCCGGCGGCGAGTCCTTCGCCCAGCAGGGCATCCGCGTGGCGGCAGCACTCGCTGACGTGAAGCGAGGCGAGCTGCCGGCGCTCGTCGTCTGCCACGGCGTGGTGATCCGCATCGCGCTCTACCAGCGCGCGGGCCACAGGGTCGCGCTCGCCGAGCGAGTCCCCAACGCCGCACTCGTCCCACTCGACGCAACCGAGGCCGAACACACCGAGTTGGGTGGCGGCACGGCGCTGCCGCCTAGCTGAAATCGCCAAACTGGCCGATCCGGGTGGGACACAGAATGTAGATCAAACGCCACAGCGCCGAGTACCGTCCCAAGCACCTCCGACAATCGCCGGATGCCTCATGCGCTCATCAATACTTCGACGCTCCCCGCCGCCCTGGCGGTACTGGGCTCCGCTGGAAGCGTCGTGGGTGGTGGGGTTGCTTTGGTCGTGAGCCACAGCACTTTGCGCCAGGCCTTTGAGAACCTGGCGCTTGGTGGAGCCATTGGAGGCGTATGCGGCTGCCTGGCTACCTTTCTCGCCTACCTAGTGATCCAGATCCTCGGGTGATAGGATGCAGACAATGAGACACATTACTTACATCACCGTTTGCCTGCTTGTGTTCGGCATTGCGACGTTTATTGCCGACATCGCACTCACGCTCGTGGGCGCCTCGCTCGGCTGGTACTACGGCGTGGGCCTGTGCCTCACGGCGCTTACGGTATTTCGCATACTTTCTCCGACGGGCCGAGTGCCCATCGCTCGGCTCGCCACCCGCAGGAGACGCGCGGGCGAGAAGCACTTGCCACGCCCCATTCACTGATGCGCAGCGTCGGCGAGTCCGCGACGAGGTTCGAGGTGAGCAGCCTGATCGGGCTTGCCGGGATCGTGTTCCTATTGGCGCCTCGACTCAGGACTTCGACGCCAACCGCGTGACCAGCTCCGATCCCTCGCGCGCCATACGCGAACGGGGAACCACCAAGTCGAACCCGGCCGCCGCGGCCAGCGCGCGCACATCGGCCTCGACGTGCGAGTAGAAGCCGAGCGTGGCGATACCGTCGAGCGACCCGGCAACGAACAACGACTCGACCAGCTCCACGCGCGCCGCTGCCTCGTCGGTGAGGTCCACGACGAGCACGTCCACGCCGACCAGACGCTCCCGGACTCCGTTTGCATCCGCCGCGAGCACAACCTCGTGACCGGCGGCCGTCAACGCCGCCTGTACGCGCGAGCCGAAAAGCAGGTCTGGGATGAACGCGAGTACCTGCGTCATCGACTTTCCTTCCCGCGTTGTCCGCCGGTACCCAACACGGGCATCCGACGCAAGCTACTGCGCGCGCAAGCGCGCGAACTCCTCGCGCACCGAATACGGGCGGCCCCACATCTGCGTGACCTCGACGCGCCCGGCGCGTTGCTCGCGCAGAACCATCTCCCCCTCGATGCCGGCTTCGTCGAGCAGTTTCAGGGTCCCGTGCACGGTCGGGGCAGAGGCGGCGTGGCCGAAGCGGTGGGCAACGAGCAGGCGCCAGTGCCAGTCGTGGTGGGAGTAGGGCCGCGCGTTGCACGTGGCCAGGTATACGGAGGCATCGATGTAGCGCGACTCGTCCGCGAGGCGCAGATCCAGCTCGATATCGGTCCAGTCGTCGGGAAGCGAGTCGACGATGCGCTGGAATGTGTCCGCAAGACCCATCGCAGCGAAGCCTAGCGGGCCGTCCGGGGACAGGTCCACTAAGGCACATCTCCGGCCACAAGGCCGGACGCGGCGCTGGCTATCCTCGGAGTTGTGGCAGCGACAGACACAACGGCGCTCGTCGCCGAATACGCGACGCTGACCGAGCGCTGCGGGCTGATGGACCGCTCCGAACGCGGCAAGCTGGCGCTCACCGGCATGGGCGTCGTCGAGTTTCTCAACGGTCAGGTAACAAACGAGCTCGTCGGGTTGAATCCCGGCAAGGGTTGCTACGCGGCCTTTCTCACGCATAAGGGCAAGATGCTCGGCGACCTGCGCATCCTCGCGGTTGGCGAGGATCCCCGTGCGGAGCCCACAGAACTATTGCTCGACACCGAGCGCAGCGCGCTGCAGGCGCTGTTCGACATGATCCGCCGCTTCAAGGTCGGCTACCAGGTGGAATTGCACAAGCGCACGTTGGAGTGCTCGCTGCTGTCGCTCGTGGGCCCGGATGCCATGCAGGTCGCCGCCAGGGCGTTTGCGCTCGATCCGCCGGCGCTGGCAGAGCCCGAGGACAGCCACCTCCTCGCGCAACTGGATCACAGGCCCGTGCGCCTCATCCGAACGGACACAGGAGTCGACGCGCTGTTCGACTCCACGGAGATTGCGGTCGTGCGCGCTGCGCTGGAAGCGGCCGGCGCCGTGGAAGTGAGCGAGGCGGCGGCTGAGATCGTGCGTGTCGAGCGTGGCCGCCCGCGCTATGGGATCGACCTGGACGAGACCACGATCCCCCAGGAGGCGGGACTAAACGAGCGCATGGTGAGCTTCACCAAGGGATGCTACGTCGGCCAGGAGACAGTAGCGCGCCTCCACTACAAGGGCAAGCCGAACCGCCATCTACGCGGCCTGCGCCTGTCGGAGCCAACCGAGCCCGGCGCCCCGTTGGCGCTCGGCGAGCGGCCACTCGGAAGCCTCGGCAGCTCCGTGATCTCCCCCACGCTCGGCCCGATCGCGCTCGCGCTCGTGCGGCGCGAGGCCGAGCCCGGCGATACTGTGGCGGTCGGCGAGCAGGGCGCAAGCGCCGTGGTGGTCGAGCTGCCGTTCCAATAGCGCTCGACACCTCGCATCGGGGCTCAGCACCCGGTGCGCCCCTCGCCGGGTAGGATTGCAAGCCCGTTCCCGGGTGGGTGGGTACTTCAATCATCGGAGGTTTAGACGCACCGTGGCAATCGATCTTCAACGAGTTTCAAGTGTGGACGCCGAGCCCGGCGAGCTGCCGAGCACGATGGCCGCCTGGGTGATCCGCGAGGAGCGCCAGGGCGAACCAAAGGACGCCTTCCAGCTGGAGGAGATCGAGGTTCCCGAGCCGGGCGCCTTCGAGGTGATCGTGCGCGTGATGGCCGCGGGCGTCAACTACAACAACGTGTGGGCGGCGCTCGGCAAGCCCGTGTCGGTGATGAAGTACGGCGATCACCCCCAGTACGGCCACCACATCGGCGGCTCCGATGCCTCCGGGATCGTCTGGAAGGTCGGCGAGGGCGTCACCCGCTGGAAGCCCGGCGACGAGGTCGTCGTGCACTGCAACCAGGCCTCCTACGAGGACCCGGAGGTTCACGGGCTTGACCCGCTCGCCGCACCGAGCCAGCAGATCTGGGGTTACGAGACGACCTGGGGGTCGTTTGCCCAGTT
>DATNKN010000137.1:0-3540 GCA_035603375.1 Solirubrobacteraceae bacterium | reverse complement strand
CCAGCGACTGGTGGCGGTTGCGATGCACGTCGAGATCCACCTGCGCCATCCCCTGCAGCCCCAGCTCGTGCCATACGTCGATCAGCATCGCGATCTCAACGCCGTACCCGGTTGCGAACGGCACGCGTTCCAGCAGCTCGCGCCGCGCCGCCACCTCGCCCGCGAGCGGCTGACGCACGCCCGCGAGATCCGGATAGAAGAGCGACAGCGCCGGTCGCGCCATCAGGTGGTTCACGCGACCCCCACCGTCCGGCAGCGAGATTCCGCCGTGCTCGAACGGACGCCGGTAGAACGCCTTCACGAACGACACACCCGGCTCGCACACCAGCGGCCCGAGCAGGCCCGTCGCGAAGTGCGCGGAGAAGTCCTCGCTGTCGGCATCGAGAAACACGACCAGCTCACCGCTCAGCACCGACAGTGCGCGCCACATCGCATCGCCCTTGCCGAGCACCTGGCCCGTCTCTGCCAACAGCTCCGCCTCCTGCACAACCTCCGCGCCGGCGCGCGCGGCGAGCGCGGCAGTGCCATCCGCGGATGCCGCGTCCACCACGAGCAGCTGGTCGATCGCGCCCCTCGCGCGCAACCCGGCGAGCACACCCACGATCGCGCCGACAGTCCCCGCGCACTCGCGCGCGGGCAGACACACCGACACGCTCTGCGCGCGCTCCTTCGCGATCCGCTCGGCCGGGTAGAGCGAATGGTGGAAGGTGCGCGTTCTCGCCCACTGCTCAGCCGCGGGATGGAGCATCGGCTCTACTATCGCAAGCCATGGCGAAGGACCCCTGTCCCCTCAAACCCAATCCCAGCTGGGATCGTGTTTGGAAGGGAGAAATGACGTGAAGGAACGCACGCTCGACCCGTGGAGCGCTCTGATCGACGAGGCGCGCGCGGACGGGCGACTCGTACGCGAGGCACGCGAAGGACCGGGCCGGGCACGACTGGTGGGCGTACCCCGGGAGCTGCACCCCGACGTGGTGGCGGGCCTCGCTCGCGCCGGCATCAAGCGGCTCTACTCCCACCAGGCGCAGGCTCTGCACTCGGCGCTGCGGCGCACCACGATCGTCACCACCGGCACCGCGTCGGGTAAGTCGCTGTGCTTCAACCTGCCAACGCTGCAGGCGCTCTGCGCGGAGCCGCTGGCCCGCGCGCTCTACCTCTACCCGACCAAGGCGCTGGCCCAGGATCAGGCGCGAGCGCTGAGCACGTTCGGGCTCACCAAGCAGGTGCGACCCGCGATCTACGACGGCGACACACCCCGCGACGCGCGCGGGGACATCCGCCGGCGCGCCAACATCGTGCTCACCAACCCCGACATGCTGCACGTCGGCATCCTCCCCAACCACGGCGCCTGGGAGCGCCTGTTCAGCCACCTGCGCATCGTCGTCGTCGACGAGGCCCACGTGTATCGCGGCGTGTTCGGCTCGCACGTCGCGAACGTGCTGCGGCGGCTGCTGCGAGTCGCCGCGGCCTACGGCAGCGAGGTGCGCGTGCTGCTCGCCTCCGCCACGATCGCCAACCCGGTGGAATTGGCCGAGCGCCTCACGGGCCTCGACGACGTCGGCTTGATCGACGGCGACGGCTCCCCCACGCCGCGCCGGCAGATCGCGATGTGGAACCCACCGCTCACCGATGAGGCGATCGGCGCGCGGCGCTCCGCGCTGGGCGAGGCGGCCGAAGTGCTAGCGCGGCTCGTGCGCGACGGCGCACGTTGCATCTGCTTTATGAAGTCGCGCAAGGGCGTCGAGCTGCTGGCGCGCATGGTCCGTGAAGAGGTGGAGCGCACCGACCCCGAGCTGGCCGAGCGCGTGGCGCCCTACCGCGCCGGCTACACCCCCCAGCAGCGGCGTGAGCTGGAGGCGCGCTTGACCAGCGGCGAGCTGCGCGCGGTCATCACCACCGACGCATTGGAGCTGGGTATCGACATCGGCGAGCTGGACGCCGCGATCGTCGTCACGTTTCCCGGCACCGTCGCCTCGCTGCGGCAGATGTGGGGGCGCGCGGGGCGACGCGGCAAGGGTCTGGCGGTATACGTAGCGGGCGAGGATGCCCTGGACCAGTTCTTCTGCCGCCACCCCGACGAGTTCCTGGAGCGAGCGGTGGAGGCGGCGATCCTCGACCACGAGAGCGCCCAGATTCACCAGGCCCACCTCCTGTGCGCAGCCTACGAGGGCCCATTGGAACAACACGACGCGGAGTTCTTCGGCCCGCGCTGGGAGGCCCACGCGGAGGCGCTTGTGAGTGCGGGCCTGTTGCGCAAGCGCGTAGCAGGACGCGGCGCGGGTGGCACAGAGTCGGGCTCGGACGGTGGCGGCGGGCGAGAGCAGTACGTGCCACGGCGCCCCGACGAGTACCCCGCCGCGAAGGTCTCACTGCGCTCGGCCTCGCCCGACAGCTTCGCGATCGTCGACGTGTCCTCCGGTGAGCTGCTCGGGCAAACCGAGGCAGCGCGCGCCCACTCCACGATCCACGATGGCGCGATCTACCTGCATCTCGGACGCTCCTATGAGGTGCGCGAACTGGACCTGGAGCACCGCCGCGCGCTGGTGACGCCGTTTGACGGCGACTGGTACACCCAGCCCAAGCGCGAGACCGACACCAACGTCGAGCGCCTGCTCGACCGCCGCGAGGCGCTCGGCGTCACGCTCTCCTTCGGAGAGGTCTCAGTCACCGAGACCGTGCTCGGCTATCAGCGCAAGCGCCTTGCCGATCATGCACAAGTCGACCTCGTGATGCTCGACCTGCCGCAAACCTCGTTCTCCACGCAGGCGCTGTGGTTCGAGCTGGACGGCGCGACGCTCGCCGGCCTCGACGGCAATGGCGAGGGCACGAGGGTGGGTGGGATCCCAATCAGCGCCCTGCTCGGCTCGCTGCACGCCATCGAGCACGCCCAGATCGCGGTATTGCCACTGATCGCGATGTGCGACCGCTGGGACATCGGCGGCCTGTCCACCAACATGCACCCGCAAACCGGCGGCCCGACGATCTTCATCTACGACGGACACCCCGGCGGCATCGGCATCACGCGCCTGGCCTACCAGCGCTTTGAGGAGCTATGTCGCGACGCCCACCGCCTGATCGCCGAGTGCCCATGTGAGAGCGGCTGCCCCTCGTGCGTGCAATCGCCCAAGTGCGGCAATTTGAACGAACCGCTCTCGAAGGCTGGAGCGCGCGTGTTGCTTGAGGGCATGGTCGCACCGCCGGTCGCCGATCACACACGAACTCACGTCCGTCTGGACTGATGAGATACATGCCGTCTTGGCCGCTATCGCACCACAATCCTCAGAGTTCGTCTCGCCCCCGACCAGCCGGCCGTTCCTACGCTGGGCAGGCGGCAAGACAAGACTGCTGCGTCATCTGCGACCTCACTTCCCTGTCTCATTCCACGGCTACTACGAGCCGTTCCTCGGCGGAGGTGCCGTGTTCTTCGACACCGGGCGTCTGGCCACCGGACCGATCGTGCTTGCGGACCTCAACAGCGAGCTGGCAAACGTCTGGGCGCTGGTGCGAGACAAGCTACTGGAGCTACTCGACGCGCTGACA
>DATNKN010000119.1:0-6281 GCA_035603375.1 Solirubrobacteraceae bacterium | reverse complement strand
GCGAGGGCGATCACGCCGGTGCTACCGGTCCCGATCGAAGGACCCACCTACTTCGTAAGCCATGCGGGGGAAGAATTCCCATCCCTGATCGCGGTACTCCAAGGCTACGGCGTGACGGTGGACCTCGTCGGCTCGACATTCATTAACAGCAAAACCAATATCACGAGCAGCACGTTCAAGAACGTCCCCGACGTCCCGATAGCGAGCTTCGAACTGAACCTGCCGCAAGGCAAGTATTCGGCGCTAGCGGCGAACGGGAACCTCTGCAAGACGAAACTCACGATGCCGACGGCGTTTACGGGACAAGACGGCGCCGTGATCCACCAATCCACCCCGATAAGCGTCACGGGCTGCGCCAAGGCAAAGGCCAAGAAAAAGGCCAAGGCGAAAAGCAAGAAGCCCCACGGGAAAGCGAAGAAGAAATAGGGGTGTCTCGTTCATGCCCGCCAAGGCTGCAGCGGTGCGGACCCGCTCACGGGCGCGTCCCAATCACGACGGCATAGACGCGGCCGACGGTGGCATCAGACCCGAGGATGTCGCCGCCATCCAGCGCACGCGGATGTTGGCCGCGATGGTGGACGAAGTAGCCGAGCGGGGGTCGGCCAACGTCACTGTCGCGAATGTCGTAGGCCGCTCGGGTGTCTCGCGTCGCACGTTTTACGAGCTGTTCGCCGACATCAAAGACTGCTTCCTGGCGGCCTTTGACGAGGCGTTCGCTCGTGCCTCCGAGCACGTGCTGAGGGCGTATGACCCGCAGGTGGACTGGCGCGAGCGGGTCAGGGCGGGACTCGTCGCGCTGCTCGAGTTCGTGGATCGCGAGCCCGACACCAGTCGTCTGCTTGTCGTTGACTCGCTTGGCGTGGGTGCCGCGACGCTCGAGCGCCGCCGGCAGGTGGTGGCGCGGCTGAACGCGGTCGTGGACGAAGGACGCACGCTGTGCAAGCCCGGCCGGGAGCCGCCCACGCTTGTCGCTGAGGGCGTTGTGGGTGGCGTGCTGTCGGTCATCCATACGCGACTGCTGGCCGACTCGCCTAGTACGGCGGCGGGTTCCCCCGCCGGAAGGCGGTCGACCGCAAGGGAGCCGCATGGCCCCGGGCTGGTCGAGCTGGCGGGCCCGCTGATGAGCATGATCGTGCTGCCTTACCTCGGTCCGGTCGCGGCCCGTCGGGAGGTGGAGCGGCCTATCCCCCAGCCCTCCTCTAACCACACCTCGGAACCAAGCGGCGATCCATTGCGTGATGTCGGCATGCGCCTGACTTATCGCACGATCAGGACGCTGCTTGCGATCGGCGCGCATCCGGGCGCTTCGAACCGGCAGGTGGGCGAGGCTTCCGGCGTTCAGGATCAGGGCCAGATCTCAAAGCTGCTGGCTCGCCTGGATGGTCTTGGGTTGATCCTCAACACGGGCGCGGGGCAGCGTCGGGGGGCTACCAACGCGTGGACGCTTACCGCCAAGGGCCGTGAAGTACAGGGCGCTCTCTCCACCCAGGCGTCTCGTGCCTGACGCCCCCCTCAGTGCCGGCCGACGGGGCGGACGAAGCGGCGAGCTGGCGAGGCCACAGGGCTTGCGTATGCTTGAGTTGTGGCCGTTTCAAGCATCGCGTTTGCATCGTCGCTAGGCGGCGCCGGCGCGACCGACGCGGCAGGGACCTTCTTCGAGCGCGCGGCAGCGCGCGATGTGCTCGCCTGGGTTCGCCTGCTGAGCGACCCGCGCGACTCGGCCGCGGTCGTGCGCGCGCTGGGGCGGCCCCCGGTTGAGCTGCGCCAGGTGGACATCGCGCGCGTGGTCCAGGTCGCGCGCAAGGCCAAGCTTGACATGATCGCGGCGCTCGGACCCGCGACCGAGGCTCCGCAGATGCCGCCCGAGGCGTGCGAGCGGATCGCCCACTTCCAGGAGCTGTATGACGAAGCCCAGGTCGCCTTCGAGGCTCTGCGCCCGCGCTTGCAGGGCAGCCCGCGCGAGCTGGCGGCCGAGTTGACGGCCGCCTCGGAGGCGCGCCTGCTTGGCGGGGAGGCGATCTCCGAGCAGCGGGCTCAAACCTTGGAGCGGACGCTGGAGTTGATGCGCGAGGAGGTGCTCGGCGGGGCGATCCGGATCGCGGGGCGCCTCGGCGAGCTGCGCCTCGACACCGACCTGGACATCTCCCACGGCGTGGTGCGCTACCTGGAGCTAGTCAAGCTGGCCGCGCTGAAGGACCGGCCCGCGGGCCAGAGCGTGAAGGACGCCCTGGCGGACATCAACCAGCGCTTGCTGGCGGCGTGCACACCCCTGCAGCGTGAGATCTTCCAGACCTCCACTCTGGATGAGACCCTGCTCGCCGAGGAGCGCAGCGAGCGGGAGGGGCAGGAGGATGCCGCGCGCCCGGTCGTGACCCGCGCGATCCCAAGCGCTTTCGCGCGCCGCGAGGAACCTTCCCTGCAGGCGTTCTTGCCCCGGCGCGGCGAGGGCTTGGTGCTGTCGGCGTCGGACATCGACACCTATCGCGCGTGCCCACTGCGCTATAAGTTCGCGCGAGTCCTGAAGATCCCCTCCGAGCAGACTTTGCACCAGCGCTTCGGCATCGCCGTGCACCAAGTGTTGGAGCGCTACCACGCAGCCGAGCACACGACTGTGGGACAGATGATGGAGTTGTTCGAGACATGCTGGCGGCGAGGCGGCTTCGGCGAGAGCGATAAGGAGCGCGAATTGCACGGCAAGGCACGCGCGGCGCTCGTGCTCTACCACAAGCACCTGGAGGCCCACGAGGCCGAGCCGGTCTGGTTCGAGCGCTCGTTCTCCTTCAAGCTCGGCCCCCACCACCTGCGGGGGCGCGTGGACCGCGTGGACAAGCTGCCGGACGGCAACTACGAGATGATCGACTACAAGACAGGGCACCCCCGCACCGTGGAGCAGCTCAAGGACGACGTGCAGCTATCCCTGTACGCGGTGGGGGCCAAGGAGTCGTGGCAGGTGGAGGCCGAGAAGCTCTCCTACTACTACGTGCTCGATGACCTGAAGGTGCCGGTCCCGAGCGCGGAGATGGACGGAGACTGGATCGCCAGAGTAGTCGCCGAGGTCGGCGAAGCAATCATGGCCCAGCGTTTCGAGCCGACACCCTCGCCGAGCGTGTGCGGGCTGTGCGACTACCGCATCGCCTGCCCCGCGTGGGAGAGATAGCTCGCGACAGCAGCGTTCCCGTCAGACCACTTGACAACTTGCGTCGCCTTGGTATATAGTGGCTACGTGTTCGTATCCGTCAAGGGTACGGCGTACATAAGGTCGGGTTTTGGGTCGGTCTCTGTGGTCGACTTCAACCGGTAAAGCAGGGCCCTTGGGAGAGGAACCGGGTCGCTTCTGAGAGGGAGTTGTTTTTCGCGTGTTTTCTTTGGGGAATAGCGTGTCTGAGAGTTCGTGCGCCAGTGGCGGGTCCGTTATAGGACGCGTCAGCGTCGCTGACGCGTCTCTCTCTCTCTCTCTCTCTCTGGCCGGGCTGGCTCTCAGCTAGCTTCAAGCCGGATCGTCGTTCCAGACGGCTGTACGGGCCGGTTGGGTCTTCTGCGTCGTTGTCGCGGCGCTTCATGTTCTTTTGCCGCTGCGGGTCGTGTGCCCAGGGCGGTTTCGTTGTGCCCGCGGTCCCGCGGGTTTCGTGTGGATCGTTCTTGGAGGAGGGGTTGTGTCTATAGGTGCTCGTAAGCCGGTCCTGCCGGTCATCGCTGTTTGCTGTGTTTTGGTGGGTTGGCTTGTGTGGAGTGCGGTGCCTGCGTTGGCGGTGGGTCCTGAAACGCCGGAAGTGTCGGTGGAAGCGCTTGTTCCGCCTACGATCGCTGTTGTTCATGGTGTGTTGAATCCGGGTGTGGAAGGCGCTCCGGGCACGTATGAACTAGGCACGTATGAATTCCTTTATAAGCAGGGTAAAGCGGGGTGTGTAGGGGAAGGCAAAGCGCCAGTCTCGCCTGGGATCTCGTTGGGCGGTGGTAAAGAAGCCGTCAGCGAAACGCTTCAAGGTCTCTCGCCGGACACTGAATATTCGGTGTGCTTGCTGGTTCGCGATGGGATCAAAGGCGAACAGGCCGTCAGCACGCCAGCGACGTTTACGACATCGCCGTTGCCTGAAATTCCTGTGACGAGGGGGCCCGTGGGTGCGGTCACGGCGACGACAGCCACGTTTGAAGGAGAATTGAATCCTGGTGGTGCTACCGGTCGGTTGAGCTACCAGTTGGACTACAACACGAACGGTTCGTGTACGGGTGGAAAGAGCACAGCGCCTGTCGAAGTCACCGAAGCCATGCGGTTCCAGCTACCTCCTGTCGAAATCGCGGAGCTGGAACCGAACGAGACGTACACGTTCTGTCTGGTCGCCACGAACGCATTCGGCGAACAGGCTCAGGGCAACGAAGTGTCGGTGCTGACCGGACAGCAGGCACCCACGATCACTGGCGCATCGGTCGCGAACATCACTTCAACCAGCGCGACGGTCAACGCCGAAGTCTATCCGCATGGGGAGGTAACGACTTATCGTGTGGAGTACGGGCCCACCAACACGTATGGATCTAGCACGCCCGAAATGAGTACTAGTGCGCAGCATGGGCCAGCCAGCATCGAGGCGCAACTGACGGGTCTGGTACCCAACAGCGAATATCACTACCGGGTCGTTGCGACTAACGATAGTGGTAGCGAATGGTCTCTTGATGCGACGTTTACGACGGGTGAATCGGTTGTGGCTGGTAGTCAAGGCCTGCCTGATAACCGGACTTACGAAATGGTCACTCCACCGGAGAATGGGAACGCGGACGTTTATGTACCGGAAGCTTTGCCCAGGACCTATAGTGAAAACGTGGAAGGTATCCCCACGAGACGCATGTTTCAGGTTTCGGCTGATGGGTCTGCGGTGGCGTATGAGGGTGAACCTACTTCTGGTGGAGGCAATGGGGAAGAGGGAAACGGGCTAGGTAACCAGTTTTTGGCTAAACGTCTGGCAAGTGGGTGGGTTACCCGTAGTATTCAGCCGGCAGGAATTCATGTCACTTATTATCAGGGGTTTTCTAGCGATCTCTCGGCTGGGATCATTACATCAGGCACTCCAGCGGAACCAGAAATCTCGCTTTCGGCGGAAGCGCTTGGCGAAGGCTATCGTGTTCTCTACGAGCGTGCGACGAATGGCGACGTCTATCGGCCACTTTTTACCAATGATGTTCACCCAAACAGATCTGCAGAAAAAGGTAAGAATCATTTCGAAGCTAAGGGTGTAGTGGGTGGCACAGGTGGCGAAGCACCTGTTTTTGCTGGAGGGTCGTCGGACTATAGTGATCTTCTGTTTGAGGCTAACGATGCGTTGCTTGCTGGTAATGGTACGCTTGAAACGGAACTTGAGAATGATGTGAAGCAAGAGATCGCCGAAGGTGAAGAACACGACGAAAATTATCTGTACGACTCGGTTGATAGCAAGCTCAGTTTGGTTGATGTGTCCCCTGAAGGGAGGGTGGTGCCTGGTGCGACGGTTGGCGGACCGCCACTGAACAAACCAGAATCCAATGATCCTAATTTTCGGGGGGCGATCTCCGCGGATGGTAAGCGTGTGTACTGGTCAAGCATTGAAAGCATACGAGGTGGTGAATTCCATTATCTGGAACGAGAGCGACCGACTGGTCTTTATCTACGTGATAACCCCGGAGAGCCGCAGAGCCCGATCGCGAATGGTAAATGTAGTGTTTTGAGTGATGCGTGTACGGTTGTGGTGTCTAATGGTGAAGCGCGGTATTGGGCATCGGCTGCGGATGGTCGCTACGCGTTCTATACGGAAGGTGGCGAACTTTATCGTTTCGACGCGGAACCGGAAGCAGATCAGGTGTCTCGTGAAGTTTTGGCTGGTGGTGGTGCGGGCGTGGTTGGTGTGCTGGGGGTGAGTGAAGATGGTGAACACGTTTATTTCGCGGCCAAGGGCGCGCTTGCGCCTGGAGCTACCGCCCAGACGTGTGAAGCTGATGCCGGGTGTAATCTTTATCTTTTGGATAAAGGCCAGACTCGGTTTGTCGCGAGACTCTCGGGTGGAGACGGTGATGAAGTCCCGTTGGGTAGCGGAGGCCAACCTGTCGAATCTGGTGATTGGATTGGGGGTTTGGCTAAGACCAGGTCTTTTGTGACTAGTGATGGTGAAAGTCTGGTGTTCATGTCGAGCGAGTCGTTGAGCGTGACTGGTTATCCAGATGGGTATCGAAATAATGGTGCTGAAGAGGTGTACGTGTATGAGGCGGGATCGAACAGCCTGTTTTGTGCATCGTGCGGCTCGACACGAGAAGGCGCC
>DATNKN010000112.1:0-4859 GCA_035603375.1 Solirubrobacteraceae bacterium | reverse complement strand
CCGGGTCACCTGCTACCCGGCGGGCCAGGAGCTGATGGCCATCTGGACCAACGCGCGCTTTCGCAGCACTGAAATCTTCACCTACGCCGGCAAGATCGAAGCATCTGCGATCAGCCCCGGCGGGAGCTGGCAGGCGCCCACGGTGGTCTCACCCGCGGACAGCTTCGCGCCCGCGCTCGCCCTCGGCGCCAACGGCAAAGCGACAGCAGCCTGGGTCGGTACGCCAGAATCAACGAACAGCGAAACGATCGAAACGGCAGACTACGAACCCGGATAGCACACGTGTCGGCCAACATCTGAAGACCCTTCAGCGAGGATCCGATCGTCTTTTCGATCTCGGGGATGCTTCCATGATCGTGCACGCACGTTGGCTCGTTGACGATCACGGGCGTGGGTTCATGGGGTGGTTCGCTTTGCACGCCGTGCCACCACAGAGCAATGCCTGGTCGGTTCGATGTCGACTACGTTCTGTCCCTCTGGAAAGGCGTATTCAGCGCGAGAGTAGTTGGGTCTTAGGTGCGTAGGCGCAGCGAGGATGAGAGGACGCGCCACGCGTACACCCGAGTCTGTGCGGGCACACTGGCTTCGCACATCTGCTCGCACCAAGCACGGGGCGCATGTGGCTCGTTGAAGCATCTGGCTTGTGTTGTGGCGATCGCCACGGTGTACTCCGCCGCCGGCAACTTGCGCCTGTTGCCGGGTTGGCGCCTGGGCTTGCCGAGAAGGTGACAGCTCAGCACGGACTCAATCTAAGCATCAGCGTGGCAGGCTCTGCGGCGATGGGATTTCGACCGTGTGGTCCACGAAACTCCGGTCCGAGCGTCGATCCTGGCGAGCATGGACGAGTTCTTGGCTGGCTCCGCAGAGCGCCCCGGCTGGACACAGCTCGGCGGCCACAGAGCGACGGGGATTGCGGATCCCGGCGAGCGCAATGAGACCCCCGCTCATGACGAGGATGGCTGCGATCGTGTCCGCCACGCGAAACGCATGCACCGACGCATCGTCGAAGGCGGCTCTGAGAAGAAGCCGCTCTCCGGGGTGTACTCCCTCCAGGCTGGGCGAGCCGAGAGGCTGTCGCTTGGCGAGGCTGATCGCCGCGCGACCGGCGGGATCGATCGCGGATTGGCCCAGCGTCGCGTCGACCCGACTGGCAAAAGCTAGAGAGACGACGGCTCCCAGCACAGCGACCGCGAAAAGCTGTGCGACGCGTGAGAGGGTCGTATTCACTGCGGCGGCGACGCCTGCGTGATCCTCCTCCACTGCCCCAAGGACTGTGGCGGTCAACGGCGCGACGAGCATCGCGAGTCCCAACCCGAACACGAGCAGCGCCGGCAGGACCTCGCTGATGTAATCGGCGCGCTGATCGACACGCGCCAAGAGCAAGAGGCCGCAGCCAGCGACCAGCGCCCCGAGGCTTATCAGCACTCGCGACCCGATGCGGTCGGCGAGCGCGCCGAAGCGGCGGGAGAGGACGATCATCAGCAAGGTGACCGGCAGAAGCGCAAGCCCCGCCTGAACGGGGCTGTAGCCGCTGACCTCCTGCAGAAACACGGGCAGCAGAAAGATCACACCCCCTAGCCCAAGGTAGGCGGTCAATGTCGCCACGTTTCCGATCGTGAAGTTGCGCTCGCGAAACAAGCTCAGTGGGAGCATCGGCGCCCGGGCTCGCGCCTCGCGCACAACAAACGCCATGGCACCGAGAATCCCTGCCGCGAGCGAGCCGATCACCAGGGTGTTCCATCCGCGCGCCGGCTCCTCGGTCACAGCGAACACCAAACCCGAGAGCGCGAGCGCCGCCAAGAGGGCCCCAGGGAGGTCCAGACGCCTAGCGGTGCCAGCGCTCGCACTCCCGGGCACGCCACGAGCAATCAGCGTCACGGTCACAAGTACGAGCGGCGCATTGAGCAAAAAGATCAGGCGCCACGAGCCGGCAGCGATCAACACTCCCCCGATGAACGGCCCGATAACCCCGACGATCGAGCTGAGCGCGGTCCATGTCCCGATCGCCCTGGCCCGCTCGTCTTCGGGAAACACGTGGATGATCACCGCCAATGCGGTAGGCGTCACCAGCGCCGCGCACACCCCCTGCATCGAACGAAACACGCATAGCTCCGGGATCGACGACGCGACCGCGCAGAGAGCTGAGGTGAGTCCGAACCCGGCAACGCCAACCAAGAACACGCGCTTCTGACCCAATACATCTCCAAGCGAGCCACCGATCAACAACAGCGAGGAGAGCGTCAGCAGGTACGCGTTCGTCACCCACTGCTGGCCCGCCAGACCACCACCGAGGTCGCCTCGAATCGCCGGCAATGCGACACTGGTTACGGTCGCGTCGAGGAACACGACGCTCGTGCCCAGCACGGCCGCGAGCAGGGTCAGCTGCTTCTCACGCGGTGAGGCCACCCGTCGGATGTCTGGCACATGCGCAGATTGACACGTCACGAGCGCCACTTGCCTCGCGACCGCACCTTGGACGAATGAGTGGCGGGCGGGAGCGCTCATTTCGGTCGAAAGCGGGCGCCTCGGTCCTCAAGTCAGGCACTGTCGAATCGGACGAAGAGCAGCGCGTGTTGCGCCACAACTTTGCGTTCTGCGACGGTCAGAAGCGCGCGTTCAAGGCGCCGCTGCCCGCGATTCTTGGACATCCAGTTGCGCGGTCGCACGGGCCATGCGCTCGTGTACGAACTGGACCACGGCAGCGCCCTCGCCGACCGCGGTCGCACAGCGCTTGATCGAGCCCGCCCGCACGTCGCCAGCCGCGTAGACGCCCGGCACGCTCGTCTCGAGAAGGCCCTCGGCACCGGCGTCCGCACCAGCCAGGATGAAACCGTCGCCGTCACGTGCAAGCACCTCGCCGAGCCACTCGGTGCAGGGCGTAGCACCAAGGAACAGGAACACAAACGAGAACGGCAACTGTTCGCCGTCGGCGAGCGTGACCGCGTGTAGTCGCCCGTGCTCTCCTTGTAGTCCGGCGATTTCGGAACGATCGCGCACGGCGACCCCGTAGCGGTCGAGCTCATCGATCAGATACTGCGACATCGTCTCCCGCAGATCTCTGCGGCGGTGCAGGAGCGTGACGAGCGCGCCCCCGCGCGCCAGCCAGACGGCAGCCTGGGCCGCGGAGTTACCCCCGCCGACAACTCCCACACGCTGGGCTGTGCAGAGCTGACCCTCCGGCGGACCGGCGGCATAGAACACGCTCACCCCCTCGTACTCCTCGAGCCCCGCCACGGGCAGGCGCCGGTATTCAGCGCCCGTCGTGAGCAGCACCGCGCGTGCAACGATCTCGTTGCCGTCCTCGAGCTTCACGAGGTGACGATCGGTCCCGGGTTGGAGCTCCCGGGCGCGGTAGGGCGAGGCCAGGCGGGCGCCGAACTTGCGCGCCTGGGTGGCGGCGCGGCTGAGGAGTTCGTTGCCGCTGATACCGGCGGGAAAGCCCAGGTAGTTCTCGATCCTGCGCGAGGTGCCTGCCTGACCACCGATACTGCTGCTCTCCACGATCAGAGTGTCCAGTCCCTCTGAAGCGCCGTACACGGCTGCGCCGAGTCCCGCGGGGCCGCCGCCGATGATCAGAAGGTCGACCTCCTCGCGCGGCGCGAGCTCCATGCCGATCCCGAGCGCCCGCGAGAGCTCGCCGTTACTCGGGTTTAGAAGCTCAACACCGCCAGGCAGACGCACCAGCGTCGTCGCGGGCACAGCGGGCTCCACTGGCGAGCTAGCGCCGTCGGTCGTCTCGGTGGGATCGACCCAGGTGTGGGGAAGCCGCTGGGCTCGCGCGAACTCGAGCAGCCGGCGAGTGTCGGGCGACTCGCGCGGGCCGACGATCTCCGGTCCGATGCCTTGACGCTGCTGAAGTAGCTCGCGGCGCTCCACCAAGGCGCCAAGGATCAGATCCGAGAGCGATGGATCATCGAACAGCAACGTTCGCAGATCCTCACGTGCAAGGGCGATGTAACGCAGCCGCTGGACGACGACCGCGGTGACGAACACAGACTGTCCGCTGAGCAGGTTGACCTCCCCGAGAAAGCCCGAGGCGCCGTGACGCACGATCTCATGCCCAGCACCATCCAAGACCGCCACCTCACCCTCGAGGATCGCGATGAACGGGTAGGTCGCGTCACCGATCTCATACAACTTCTCGCCCACCTCGGCCGTGCGTTCCTCGCCGCGCTCGGCAAGCAGCGCAAGCTGAGTACTCGAAAGTATCCGAGCCGGAACCGCCACAGAATCATCGGCGTGAAACGTCATCTGGGAGAACAAGCGTAGCCAGATCGGCCAGGTGGGTGACTCATCTCGCCCTTGCCGTTGGGGTCCTGCAGCCGCGCTTTGGCTTACCCGAGCACCATGCTGACCTCAAGACGACTCTAACTCAGCTCGGATCTTCCGCGACATCGCTTCTGCCTCGGCGTGCGTGGCCATAAGAGGGGGTTGCTTTGACGAGCGTCCCGGAGAACAAAGATCTCGCAAGTCAGTCTGATTCGACGGTAAGCGCGGCATAGCAGAGGGCTTGCACGGGGCTGCGGCCGGCGTAGTCCAGTCGCAGCCCAGTCGCCACGAACCGGCCACCCAACCTCTGGCCGATGACAAACGAGAATCGAGGTAGCCATGAACTGTAAACGTCTCCTACGCTTCCCGGGTGCCCCGAGAGAGAACACGTGTTCGTATTATCGTCCGGATGGCTGAGTAGCTTTTTGGGCGTCTACGAAAGGGCGGGCTCGGCGGCCGACGGTGTGCGGTGGGTGGGCCCTCGGCGCCAAAGGAGGGCCGAAGAATGAGCGGACGCGGCAGCTGCGTCATGGAAGAGCAGGACACGCAGGCGGAGGGAGCCATACTGGGTTTGCTTCTGAACTTCGAAG
>DATNKN010000102.1:0-15121 GCA_035603375.1 Solirubrobacteraceae bacterium | reverse complement strand
CCCCCGCCACGAGCGGCAGGCCCGAGGCCAACAGGTCGCGCGCGCGAGCGACCTCGAACGAAAGCGCTTCGCGAAGATGCTTTGCAGAGCGCTCGAAATCCTCACCCCGAGTGTTCGAAGCCGCGGGAACGCCCCCCAAATCCAAACCCAAACCGGCGCGCGCGCCAAGCATCGCGAGATGCTCGCGCGAGCTTGCGAATTGAGCCAGCTCGGCCGCCGGCAGATACACGCGACCGCGCTGCAGGTCCTCGCCGATGTCCTGCAGGTGCTCGGCCAGTTGCAGCGCGGTGCACACGTCGTTGGAGAGGGCGATGCGCGCCGGGCTGGCGAGGCCGAAAGCGTGCAGCACCAGCTCACCGACGGGATTGGCCGACAGCTCGCAGTAGCCGCGCAGCTGCTCCCAGGTGTCGTAGTGCGCGACGCGCTGGTCGGTGCGGTTCGCCTCGATCAGGCGCACCAGCGGATCGCGCGGCAGAGCGCATTCGGCGAGCACCGCCTGCAAGCGCACGAGCAGTGGATGGCGAGACCGGCCCGCGAAGGCGCGGTCCAGTTCTGCCTCCAACCAGTCGAGTGCGGCGAGCCGCTCGGCCGGCGTGCCGGCATAGTCGTCGCCGAGCTCGTCGGCCAGCCGCGCAAACCCGTACAGCGCGAGCAGCCGGCGGCGGTCGCGGCGCGCGAGCACGCGCATCGCCACGGGAAAATTCTCAGCGCTCGCCCGCGCCATCGCCGCCCGAGCGCTCGGCAGCGCCGGCGGGGCCAGCTCGAGTGGCACGGCTCGCATCATCGGCGCGGCGCGGCCGGGTCGGCCAGGCAGCGACCAAGCGCCATCACGGGAAACACGAGCCGGTAGAGGTGATAGTTGATGTAGTAGTCGGAGGGAAACCCGGTGCCTGTGTATTGCGGCTCGTCCCAGCCACCGTCCTCGCGCTGGGTGCGCGCGAGCCAGGCGATGCCACGGGCGGCGGCCTCGCCGCGATGCTCGCCTGCAGCGTGCAGGGCAAGCAGCGCCCACGCGGTTTGCGAAGCGGTGCTGGCGCCGCGCCCAACCCACTCCGCGCTGTCGTAGGAGCGCGTGTCCTCGCCCCAGCCGCCGTCCTCGTTCTGGTGCTCGCACAACCAGCGCACCGCGAGACGAACGCACTGCTCCGAGGGTGCCACACGCGCCGCGATCAGCGCGGGCACGACCGCGCTGGTGCCGTACACGTGGTTGACCCCCCAGCGCCCGAACCAGGAGCCGCCCGGCTCCTGCTGGGCGATCAGCCAGCGCACCGCCTCGCGTGCTGGCGGCTCGTCGGCGCGACCCAGCGCGGCCAGCATCTCAAGCGCGTGCGCGGTGACGTCCGCGCTGGGCTCGTCGATCGTCTCGCCGAAGTCGAGGAACGGCAGCTCACGCACCAGCGAGCGGGTGTTATCGGCATCGAACGCGCCCCACGCCCCACCGGAGCCGCGCATATCGACAGTCCAGCTCGTGGCCCGCTCGACCGCGCCGCTCATGCGCCTGCGCTCCTCGGTGCCCGGGAGTCGCACGCGACTCAAGGCCAGCACCACCTCAGCGGTGTCGTCCACGTCGGGGTAGTTGACGTTGGCGAACTCGAACGCCCACCCGCCCGGCTTCAGGCTCGGCCGTGCCGCACGCCAATCGCCGGGCACGGTCACCTCCTCCCCGAGCAACCACCGCGCCGCACACACGAGCGCGGGATGATCCGCAGGCAAGCCCGCATCGCTGAGCGCCACCACGCTGAGCGCCGTGTCCCACACGGGCGACTGGCATGCCTCCAGGCGACGGCTCCGACCGGGTGGCGCGCCGACGCCAAGGGGGTCGTCGCGCTCCTCGACCATGAACCCGTCGATGCCGGCGACGCCGCGCGCCATCGCGGGATGATCGAGCGGGTAGCCACTGAGGTGCAGCGCCATCAGCGAATACACCCACGGCGGCTGGATGCCGCCCCACGAGCCGTCGGCCTCCTGGCGACGCACGATCCAGCGCTCGGCACGGCCCATCGCCAGGCGGCGCAGGAGGCGCGGCGGGTGGCGCTCATAGGCGTGCAGAGCGCGATCCAAGCGCGCCAGCCAGCGTCCGCGCGCGCTGCTCCCCACAGCGGGGCGCCACGGCTCGTCGCCGTGCAGCTCGTGCAGGTCGAACGGCAGCTCGTGGCGGGGGCGGTGAGCCATCACCAGCGACAGCGCCACGATCGTCTGGCGTGCCCAGCAGGCGAAGTCATAGATGTTCAGCGCCACCCAGCGCGGCAGCAGCACGATCTCCGGTGGCAGCGCCGGCACCTGCTCCCACGACCACAGTCCGAACAGGGCGAGCCACACATGGGTGAACACGCGTGCGCGCTCGATGCCACCCTGCTCGCGCACGAACTCGGCCGCCGAGCGCATGTGCTCGGCACTCGACTCGTCGCCGGCCAGACGCAATGCCCAGTAGGCCTCGATCGTGGTGGATAGCTCGCCCGGCCCGCCATGAGAATTTGCCCATGTTCCGTCGGCGCGCTGCTGCGAGCGAATCCACGCGGCCGAGCGCTCGGTCTCATCCGCCTGTCGGATTCCGAGGAACTCGCGCAGGAGCATGTCCTCGGCGTCCATCGTCACGTTCGTTTGCAGCTCGCCCTTCCACCAGCCCGCACCGTCCTGCAATGCGAGCAGGCACTCGCGCGCTCGCTCCAGTGTCACCTGCGCCTCGCTGACGGTGTGCACGATCTGCGATGACATGGCGGTGGAGGCTAGTGCGTTTTCAGCGACGATGCCATCGGGAGGAGCGCCTCTGCACGGGATTCTTCAGTGATCGCGCTCCTCAGCAGCGCTTCAGTGGAAACCCCGACGGGCGAGCTGGATGTGAACCGATACACAATCAAGCCGTGGATGTCGCGACGTTCTGCGAGCTTGAAACCGGGCGCGGGCGGTAGCTGCGCGCCCTTACGCAACGGCGCGTAGCCGACCTCGTCGATCTCGCCAACCGGTGTGCGTGTGCCGGGCGCAAGCTCGCGCAGGGCGGGCAGGTAATACTGGAGCGGCGCCGATCCCAGTTGCGCCGTCACGATCGCGTGCTCGGGGGCGGCGGAGCGGAGCACGCTCGCCACGCCCGACCAGTCGCCGCGCTGCAAGCGCGGGCTCAAGTCGATGTCGATCGTGAGCACGAGGAACGCGAGCGCGGCAAGCGCGGCGAGCGCGGCGCCCACCCTGCCCGTGCGCTGCGCCACGATCACGATCGCGAGCAGCGCGCTCAGCGGCACCATCGCCGCGACCAGGTTGCGCGGAGCGAGGTAATCGACGCCGACGAATGCGAGCACGACCGGGATCAGCACGCCACCCGTCAGCACCGTGAGCGCGATCAGCGCGCCACGCTCCTCGCGCGGGGTGAGCGTGCACCACAGCCCGTAGCCGAACCCCGCGAGCAGCACGAGCGCGACGAGCAGCTCGATGCCGTGCCCGAGCGCGGCGCCGGTGTAGCCGGTCAGGTAGTACTGCGGAATCGCTTCCAGGCGAGCGCCGAGCGCCCATTCGCCGATCCACTGCGTGCCGTGCCCACCCTGGGCGAGAATCAGTGGGAGCAGCGCCAGCCCGACTATTGCCGGGATCGCGACCGCGACCAGTGTGCGCTTGAGAGTTTTTGGATTTGAGGGTCGTTCCCGGGGCTGCCCGTCGCGTTGTGAGCCCGCTGGCGCCGCGCCCGCCAACAGCCACAAAACCATCGGAATCAGCAGAAACACGGCGAAGTAGTGACTCAACAGCGCGAGCGAGGCGGCGAGCGCGAACTCGGCGAGACGGCGCGTGCTGGGGTCGCGCAGCGCGCGCAGGAAGCACAGCAGCGCGAGCGAGGCCGTGAGTACGAACAGGCCGTAGGCACGAGCCTCCTGGGAGTACCACACCAGCAGCGGGTTGACGGCCACGAACGCGGCGGTGGCGATCGCGGCCCTGCGGCCGGCAAGCTCGCGGCCGACCATCCACGCCACGGGCACGGTCGCGATGCCCGCGAGCGCGGACAGCAGGCGCAGCGCGACCGCGCCCGTGCCGAGCACGCGAGTGAACGCCCACTCCAGCACGTACCACAGTGGCGGCGTGTTCTCGGTGTGCACAACGTTGTGCAGGGTCGCGATCAGGCTCGCGCGCAGCACATGAACGGGCGTGAACGCCTCGTCGTACCAGAGGCTCTGTTGGCCGAGCGTGCTCAGGCGCAGCGCGGCGGCGAGCAGCGTTATCGCGGCAAGCGGCCACCACGGCGGCAGCGCGCTCGCGGCGCTGGCGCGCGTCATGCTCTGCCGGGGTCGCCCTCCGAGCGCCGCCGTGGAACTGGAGGTGTTGCTCATGGGCGAGCAGGCGGGTTGGTGAGGGAGCAGTTCACGAACGACCCGCCGGGTTGGCGAGCAATCCGCTCACGGGCGACCCGTGGGCAGCGGCGGGTCCAGTGGGGAGCCCGAGGGAGCCGACGTGCGTCCGCACAGGCCCTCCTGTGCGGGCAGGCCGAAGCAGCCATAGCGGTTGGCGTAGAGATCGGGATGGTAGGGCGACAGGTAGTAGCCGCCGCTGACGGTCCTCATCCCCGACACCACCGGCCCCGTCATTGCCAGGCACAGCTGCGCGCGTGCCCCGGGAGCGCCGGGCGAGACGTTGCCACACACCGTGTCGCGCGTGGTGTGAGTCTTTATGTCCTGCTCGGTGTCGAGATTGATGTAGTCGTGGCCGGTCAACGTGCGCCACGTGAGCAGATCGGCGCTGAGACGGTGGTTGACGTGCGTTTGCAACACGACGTCGTTGACGGTCGCGACAGCCAGGAACACGCCGATCAGGATCAGGATCGTGGTCTCGGCCAGCCGTCGGCTACCGAGGCCCTGGCGCTCCTCATTGAGCGGGCGGGCCCATTCGGGCAGGCGCCCCCAGATGCCCTGCGCAGGTGTGGCTGCCGGATCGCTCACGCGGGCCTCTCCCGGTGCGCGCGCGAGCGTAGAGCCGGAGCTGGGCTCACGACACCGGCGCCAGTAGCGGCGCGAGCTGGTGGACGATGAACAGACCCTGCACGGCGAATGTCGCATACAGCAGGCGACGGTCACGGCTGATCGCGGCGAGCGGCAGCGCCCACAGCGTGTACCAGGCGAGCAGCCACGTGCTTGCGACCACGACCGCGAGCAGCGTCCAGCCGGAGGCCGCGACCCAGTCATAGCCGCGCCATGTGCGCCACAGCAGGTGCAGGACGATCAGCAGGAGCATCGCCTCCAGCAGGTCGTGGTCGATCGGGAATACCCCGGGCTTGCCGAAGAGGTGGGCGATCTCTGTCGGGAAGGCATCGCTTGAGACAAACGCGGAGTCGCGATTGAGTGCCGAGACGATGTCAACCCCGTGGATGCCAAACACCGCGTAGGCGATCAGCGCGAATGCCACCCCGGCCACGGCCACGCCGATCAGGGGCGCGATGCGGCGGCGGCTGAGCAGTATGAACGGCAGCAGCACGATCCCCGTGGCCTTCACGAGCGTCGCGCCGAGCACCGCCGCGCCGGCATAGATTTCGTTGCGCGACCCGCGCTCTGCGCTGAGTGTGAGTGCCACGGCACCCATCAGCAACAGCGTCATGATCAGGTCGTTGTGGGCGCCGCCGAGCCCGTAGATCACCCACAACGGGTTGACGCCGACCACCAGCAGCGCAAGCTTGGGGTCCAGGCCGCGCATCCGCGCACAGCGCCAGGTCAGCGCGAGCGTGCCGGCGCTTGCGAGCAGCGCCTCCAGCTTCATTCCCCACAGTGCCCCCGCCACGCCCAGTGGGGCGAGTGGGTAGGACAGCAGCGTGTAGAGCGGCCCGTAGGCGGTCGCGACCTTGATCCAGTCCTTGCCGACATAGCGATAGACGGGGTCTGCTGAGATCGCGATCGGGCCGTGCAGATAGGGGTTGACTCCGTGCTCGACGCCCATGCGCGCGTAGGCGATGTAGCTGAACACGTCGGTCGAGATCAGGATCGGACCGACGAACACGATCAGCTGCAACGCGGCGACGAGCGCGATCGCCCAGCGCACCGACAAGCGCCGCGCAAGCAACAGGATGCCCGCGAACGCGCCCGTGTAGGCGAGCAGCGCGATCAGGAACACGCGGTAGCCCAGGCGCTCGCCGACGCCGCTCATCCATTTCGCGATGCTCGGCGACTTGGGGATCAGCGGTGAGTGGCCGACCGCCGCGTCGAGCACGATCTCCAGGGTCGCGGCGAGCAGCACGACGGTGAGCGCGCCCGCGAGCGCCACCCAGCGGCGCTCCGCGCTCGTTGCGAGCGTCCCCTCGCGGCGCTCGACGCTCGTGGCGAGCGCTCCGCTCACGTCGCCAGGGGTTTCAGCCGAGGGCCGTCCAAACGGTCTTCGTCTCCAGGTAGGCGCTGAGCCCGTCGTGTCCGTGCTCGCGACCGACGCCCGAGGACTTGAACCCGCCGAAGGGGGCCGAAGGATCGACCAGCCCCCACTGGTTTATGTATACCGAGCCGGCGCGCAGCATCGTCGCGAGACGGTGCGCCTTGCCGACGTCGCGCGTCCACACGCCCGCCGCGAGCCCATACTCGGTGGCGTTGGCGCGTCGCGCCACCTCCTCCAGCGTGTCGTATGGCGATGCCACCAGCACCGGGCCGAAGATCTCCTCACGCGCGATGCTCAGCTCGTCGGAGGTCGTGCTGAAAAGCGTCGGCTGCACGAACCAACCGCCACTGTCGGTGAGCGCCACCCCACCGCCCGCGAGCAGCTCCGCGCCCTGCTCGCGACCGGCGTCGATGTAGGACATCACGCGGTCGCGCTGCTCGGCGGACACAAGCGGCCCGAGCTGGGTTTGCGGATCGAGCCCCGCTCCGAGCCGGGTTGCCTTTGCGCTGTCGGCGAGCGCCCCCACGACCTCGTCGAAGCGCGCGGCCGGCACGAACAGTCGCGAGCCCGCGTTGCACGCCTGGCCGGAGTTGAAGTAGATCGCCTGGAAGGAACCCGCGACGGCCGCCTCGATGTCGGCGTCGTCGAGGATGATGTTGGGCGACTTGCCACCCAGCTCGAGCGTCACGCGCTTCAGCGCGCGCCCGGCCTTGGCGCCGATCTCACGCCCAACCGCGGTGGAGCCCGTGAACGCGATCTTGTCCACGCCGGGATCGTCCACCAGCGCCGCGCCGGTCTCGCCGTCGCCGGTGAGCACGTTCAGCACGCCCGGCGGGAACCCGACCTCCAGCGCCAGCTCGCCTAGGCGCAGCGCGCTCAGCGGGGTTTGCTCAGCCGGCTTGAGCACAATCGTGCAGCCAGCGGCCAGCGCCGGGGCGATCTTCCACGCGGCCATCATCAGCGGGAAGTTCCACGGCACGATCTGCCCGCACACCCCGACCGCTTCGCGGCGCGTGTAGCAGAGCATGTTCGGCGCCGTCACGGGCAGCACGCTGCCCTCTATCTTCGTGGGCCAGCCCGCGTAGTAGCGCAGGTGCGCGATCGTGCCGCGCACGTCCACGTACTGGGCGAGCTTAACGGGCTTGCCGTTATCAAGCGACTCGATCTGCGCCAGCTCCTCCTGGTTTGCCTCGATCGCGTCGGCGAGCGCGTTCATCAGCCGGCTGCGCTCCGACGGCGCCATGCTCGCCCACGGGCCGCCTGCGAACGCCGCGCAGGCCGCGGCCACAGCGCGCGCAACGTCCTCCGCACCGGCGTGGGCGACGGTCGCGATCTCGCGGCCGCTGGCCGGGTCGAGCGTGGCAAACGTGCGCCCGTCGGCGGCCGGCACACGCTCGGCGCCGATCAGCAGCTTGTGCTCTTGGGCGATGAAGTCCCGCGCGGCGTCTCCGAGCGCGTTGGGAAGGGTTGGCTGTGCGATGGTGCTCATGGAAGGCTCCTTTGGAGCGCGGCTCAGGGCGTCAGGACGATCTTCAGCGCCTCGCGGCGGTCATACAAAGCGTACGCCTCCGGAGCGTCGTCGAGCTTCATGTGGTGGGTCACAAGCGGGCTCGGGTCAAGCAGCCCGGCGGACATCAGCGCCAGCACCCGGTCGACGTGGCCGATCACGTTGGCGTGCCCGGCACACACGTGCAGCGACTTGATCCACAACAGGCCCATGTGCACCTCGGCGCGCTCGGCATACACGCCGACCGCCTGCACGGTGCCGCACTTGCGCGTCAACTTCAGCGCCATGTCGAGCGCGCGCGGGTCACCGACCGCGTCGATGCACACGTCCACACCGCGCCCTTCGCTGGCCTCGCTGACGGCAGTGCGGGGATCGCCCTCGGTTAGGTGCACGGCCTGCGCGCCGAAGCTCTCGGCCATCGCCAGGCGCTCGGGCACAGTGTCGATCGCGACGACGCGCGCGGCGCCGCACGCTCTGGCCGCCTGGACCGCGCACAAGCCCACCGGGCCGAGGCCGAGCACGGCGGCGACGTCGCCGGGGCGCAGCCCGCTGTCCACGACGGCGTGGAAACCGGTGCCCATCACGTCGCCCGCGAACAGCGCCGTGTCGTCGCTCATGCCCGCCGGGATCTTGCGCAACACCAGATCGGCGCACGGGACGAGGGCACGCTCGGCCTGGGTGCCCTGCAACGAGCCGAGCGCCGCGCCATGGCCAAAGGTGCGCGAGGAGTCGCACTTGTGAAACCAGCCGCGCCGGCAGAAGTAGCAATGACCGCACGCCGTTTGAAAGCAGCCGAGCACGCGGTCGCCGACCCTGACGCCGTGCACGTTCTCACCGACCGCCTCCACGGTGCCGACATACTCGTGGCCGATCGTGAACCCCGGCTCGATACGTACGCGGCCGTGGTAGATGTGCAGGTCCGAGCCGCACACCCCGGTCGCCTCGATCCGCACGATCGCATCGCCGGGATCGGAGATCTCGGGCTCGGGGACGTCCACTACGCGCACCTCGCCGGGCGCTTGGAAAGTGACGGCACGCATCGAGACGGCAGCCTAGAGGATGAGCCGGGCGCTCGCGCGAGCGCGACAGCTCGACGACACGTCCCCCGGCATCATCCCCACCACCGCATCGGGCGCTGCATTCCGTATGCTGGGCGAATGCCCGACGGCGTGTCCAAGGCAGTTCTCATCACCGGCTGCTCGTCGGGGATCGGCGAGGCCACGGCGCGACGCCTGGCCGGACACGGTTGGAAGGTGTATGCAAGCGCGCGACGACTCGAGTCGATCGAGCACCTCGCCGACGCGGGCTGTGAGCTGTTGCAAGTGGACGTGTGCGACGAGCGGTCGATGCGCGCCGCCGTGGAGACGGTGGAGCGCGAGCACGGCGCCGTGGGTGTGCTCGTCAACAACGCCGGCTACTCCCAGGGCGGCCCGATCGAGCAGGTGCCGATGGAGGCCGTGCGTCGCCAGTTCGAGACGAACGTGTTCGGGCTCGTCGAGCTGACGCAGCTGGTGCTGGGAGCGATGCGCGCCCAGCACTGGGGCAAGATCGTCAACGTCGGCTCGATGGGTGGCAAGCTGACGCTCCCCGGTGGCGGCTTCTACCACGCCACCAAGCATGCGCTGGAGGCGATCAGCGACGCGCTGCGCTTCGAGGTGCGCGGCTTCGGCGTGGACGTGACGCTTGTGGAGCCCGGATTGATCGTGACCGAGTTCGGCAAGACCGCAGCGGCGACCGTGGGCGAAGCGGGAACAAGTTGGAGCACTGCAAGCCGTGCGGATGGCACTAATTCGAGCCCCGACACCAACGCCGACACCGCCACAAACACGGATACGACCGCCGATCCTTATAAGCGTTTCAACACGAAGCTAGCGGCGATGACGGCCGACGTGTACGAGGGTCCGATGCGTCATCTCGGCGGCGGCCCCGATGTTGTGGCCAAGGCGATCGAGAAGGCAATCTCTCGCCGCAAAGCGCCCTCGCGAATGCTGCTGACGCCCTCGGCGCGACTGACCGTGATGCAGCGCAAGCTGTTGCCGGACCGGCTCTGGGACGCGATGTTGCGTACGCAGATGCCCGAGCCACGCTAGGACGCCGCTGAGCGGCGCTGGCCGATCGGTGAACGCATCTGGATCATCGATCGGTCTGCGTCCTCACTCGTTCGTGTGCTGGCCGAAACGGGGATGCGAGCGGAGCGAGTGTCTTCCCGGCTTCGGTACACTTCACTCGCTGCGTCCTTGTCTCGCTTGCTCACCGACGCCCTAGTGGCACAGGAGGGGACGACTGCCTCAGGCGATGGCGAACGCCTCGACTTGTGCGCAGGGACGGCCGACCTCGAATCCTTGCGCATAATCGACGCCGTAGTCGCGCAGTAAGCGCATCGTGGGCTCGTCGCCGACATACTCGGCGATCGTCTGCTTGCCCATCCCCCGAGCCACGCCGACGAGCGCCTGCACCACCAGCTGATCCTTGTGCGAGCTGGGCAGCGTACGGATGAAATCGCCGTCGATCTTCAGGTAGCGAAACGGCAGGTGCTTGAGGTATTGGAAGGAGCCGAAGCCAGCCCCAAAGTCATCGAGCGCGACCGAGCTGCCAAGCGTGTGGACGCCTTCGCAGAAGGTCTGCGCGCGGCTCATGTCACTGATCGCCGCTGTCTCCGTGACCTCAACAACCAAACGCTCGGGATCGACACGGTGGCGGGTCAGCTCCTGCTCGATGTGAGCGAGCATTCCGCGATCTGTGATCGAGAGGGCTGACAGGTTGACGGCCACACGAGCGTCCCGGTCGGCCAGCTCCTCGCCGATCAGGGCTACGACCTTGCCGATCACCATCCTGTCGATCTCCTGGATCAGCCCGTAGCGCTCGGCCGCGGGCAGGAAATCGCACGGTGCCACCAGCGGGCCATCGGGATCGTCGGCGAGGCGAATCAGAGCCTCATAGTGCGACACGGTTCCCTCGCGCAGCGAGACGATCGGCTGGTAGTGCAACACAAACAGGTCCTCGCGCAGGGCACGGCGCAAACGACCGAGCCACGGGCGGTGGTGCAAGCCGGCGGCCGAAGAGAAGCTGCTGTCGCAGGGAGTGGAGTAGCGCCGGCGGCGGTCCTCGGTCGAGCCGGCCTTGACGGAACGAGCATCGGCGACGCGACGCTCACCTGTGCGCATATCGTGTGCACGCACAATGATGTTCGATGCGGTGTCCGTCGTGGTGTCTGTTGTGGAAGTTGGCATCGAGGCGAATATTCGTCGATGGACATCCCTAACGACGGGGATACCCGGCTATTTGGAGGTTTTCGACCAAAACCCGCAGCGAACCTGCCAAAAACCACCCAAACCGCCACATTTATGCTCAAAAGGAGGCATTTTGGCTCGTATCGGCCACTCGCGGAGCCGGCGCGCACATCGCCCTGTGCGCTTAGCGCGAGGACGAATAGGGCCGGCGAGCGCGGTCGGAGATGACGAGCAGGAGCGCGAGCAGCACGAAGTTCATGACGACCGACGAACCGCCATAGGCGACGAACGGGAGCGTTACGCCGGTCAGCGGGATCACGCGCGTGACGCCGCCGACGATCACAAACACCTGCATCGCCACCACGACCGACAGTCCGACGGCAAGCAGCTTCGAGAACGAGTCGCGCGCGAGCATCGCCGTCTTCAGGCCACGCGCGACGAACAGCAGGTAGGTGAGCAGCAGCGCCGCCGCACCCACGAGGCCAAGCTCGTTGACGATGACCGCGTAGATCATGTCGCTTTCGGGCACGGGCAGAATCGGCTGACGGGTGTGGGGCAGCACCAGCAGCGACTGGTCGAACCCAGTGCCGAGCAAGCCGCCGTCGGCCTGCGCGAACAGCGATTGCGCCAGCTGGTAGCTGCCCCCTTCGGAGTAGTACAGGGACTTATCGAAGGGGTGTTCCCAGGCGAGCACGCGGCTGTGCACATGGCCGACATGGGTGGCAACGAACCACGCCCCGAGCCCGAACAGAACGAGGCCGATCAACGGGAAGGAAAAGCGCCCCGTGGCGACATACAACAGCGCGAGGAAAGCGCCGTAGAACATCAGCGAGGTGCCAAGCTCGCGCGTCAGCAGCAGCGTCGCCATCGCCGCGCCCCAGACGAGCAGCATCGGACCGAACTGCTTCATCGGCGGCAACGTCAGGCCGAGCACGCGCCGACCGGCGGTGACGAGGATCTGGCGGTTGTCGCGCAGATAGCTGGCGAGGAAGATCACGATCGCGACCTTCGCAAGCTCGGCCGGCTGGAAGGAGAGCGAGCCGAAATGGATGTCCAGGTAGGCGCCGTTGACCTGCTCGCCGATCACGGGAAAGCGCGGCAAGACCGCCATCGCGATGCCGACCGCGGCGATCGTGTAGCGGTAGCGCTCCAGCACGCCCACCCCCCGCTTTCGCAGCCACACGATCGTCAGCGCGAACAGGAGCAGCCCAACCACCATCCACAATGCCTGCTGGCGCGCCAGAGACGGGTTGATCCGGTAGATCATCACGATGCCCACGCTCGCGAGCACGGCCGCGAGCGGGAACAGGTAGGGGTCGGCGTCGGGCAGCGCGAAGCGGATCGTGAGGTGCGCCGCGAAGCACAGCCCAAGGAACACCGCGCCGTATGTGAGCGACAGGCTCGATGCGTGGTTGAGCGTCACATTCGTGGACGCCGTCGTCGAGTTGCTCTGCTGCTGGATGAAGATCGCGGTGAAGCCGGCGGTGACGAGCAGCGCGGCGGGAATCAGACCAAGTAGCTCGCGGTTGCGGGGCCCCAGCACAAGCCGAGCGTAGCGAGACGCGCGGCGCGGAGTGTCAGCCGGCGGCGGGGGCGGTCGCGCCGTCGAGCGCGGCGTTTACCAGCTCATCGGCGTGCGCGTTCTGGGCTCGCGGAACCGAGCGTATCTTCCACTCGCCGAAGCCGCGCAAGGCCGCCATCGCCTCGGCGTAGAGCGGGCGCATCGCGGCGTGCTTGACCTTGTAGAGACCCTGGATCTGCTTGGCGATCAGCTCGGAGTCGTTGACGACCTCCACATCGGTTGCTCCAAGCGCTCCGGCGCGAGCCAGGCCGAGCAGCAGGGCTCGATACTCGGCCACATTGTTGGTGACGATGCCAAGCAGCTCAGACGCCTCGTCCAGAACCTCTCCCGAGGGTGACGAGACGACGCTCGCTGCCGCGGCCGGTCCGGGGTTGCCGCGCGATCCGCCATCGACGTGCACCACGACCTTCATGGCCAAACTATGAGCCGTCGGCGAGCGGCGGCAGGTCGCCCGGCACGCGCGCACGGCGGCGGTCGCGAATCACGCGACGCTGCTTGTCCGCCTCCGAAGCACGCGAACCGCGCGCACGACGATCGGACTCGCGGCGGTCGATGATGACCGTCACGTTGTCGTCGTTCTCGTAGTGCTTGACGAGCTTTGGGTACAGCTCGTCGGCCAGCGGCTTGGGGACCACGCAATAGATCATCGTGCGTAGATCGTACTGCGCCGCAAACGCTCAGCCGATCCCGACCAGTGGCGCAAGCTCGCCGCGCTCATCCGCGGAGGCGTTGCCGAGCCGATCCTCCTCGGGCAGCTCATCAAGCTCCATGCCCTGCGCGACAAGCCTCGATCCCATGGCCTCGTCGCCCAGGTCGACCTCGTAGCGATACCAGCACAACTCCCACGCCACGACGATGGCGACGGTGCTGCCGGACTCCGCCACGGCACGCGCCGTGACCGAGGGAGCGCCGAGCGAACGGGCGACACCCGCGACGCGCCGCGGAGCCTCTCCCGCGTTGAAGACCTCGAGCGCCCGGGCGACCTTCAGATCCCCACTGGTCACAGCCGTATGATCCGAATCGCCCGCCGCGGACGACCAGGACTCGACTAGCTCCTCATGGCCGGACTCGGGCTGCTCCCCGCCAACAGCATGCCTTGACTCGCCAAAACCGGTGGGTTCCTCGCTCCACACGCCGCCGACCGACTCGCCCGCCGGTGCTGAGTCGATGTAGAGATCCTGCTCATAGGGCTCCGCGCGCTCGATCGAGCCGCCCTCCAGAAACTCGTACAGCCCCTCCTGGGGAGGGTTCGCGCTCGTCGTGCCAGCCGCGACACCCGGCGCGGGATAAGTCTCACCCCGAGCAGGGCTCTCGGCCGGCTCGCGCAGTTGACGCAAGCGTCCAAACAGCGAGCCGGCACGCCTTCCGCGCGCTGGACGCGCGCTCGCGGCGTGGTTGTCTGCCTCGCGCAGCCAGCCCTCGGCGGCCGCGCGCGGAACGCACAGCTCGCACACGGTGCGACGCTGCCCGCCAGCCAGAAACACATCTGGGCTCTCGCCTCGCAGGAGGCTTCGCCCACACACGTCGCAGGCGACGACGGGGTGCGAGGTGACTATCGCGCGGGCGGCCATCGACCCATCAGGTTAGCCGGACGGGCAAGCGAGCGCTCGCCCGTTGCTCCGATCCCGGCCGCGATGGGCTCTGCACCAAGCCAGCGAAACGCCGCTACGACGACACCAAGGGGCGACTGTGGCACCGAGGAGGACCCTCGAAGTTGCTAGTCAAACGAGCCGTCTTGCATCTTGCCGCGCAGGCGCAGCACGGCCTTCGTGTGCAGCTGGGAGATCCGCGACTCGGTCACGCCGAGCACCTCGCCGATCTCCCGTAGCGTGAGGTTCTCGTAGTAGTAGAGCGCGATCACGAGCTTCTCGCGCTCGGGCAGCGCGGCGATCGAATCGGCGATGCGATCCTTCAGGTCGCCGACGTCGAGCGCGCGCGAGGGGTCGGGCGCGTTGGGGTCCTCGATCGTGTCCATCAGCGAAACCTGGTCGCCGCTCGAGTCAGACACGGTCCACAGCTCGTCCAGCGCGGCCACCGAGGAGTGGGAGATCGCAAGCAGCGACTCGTGGAACTCCGGGACGGTGAGGCTCAGCTCGGCGGCCATCTCTTCGTCGGTTGGGCTGCGCTGCAGGCGGTGCTCAAGCTTGGTGTTGGCGCGCTCGATCTCGCGAGCGCGAGCACGCACGCTGCGGGGCACCCAGTCGATCGAGCGCAGCTCGTCGATGATCGCGCCCTTGATGCGTGTGATCGCGTACGTCTCGAACTTGATCTCCCGCGAGATGTCGAAGCGCTCGATCGCCGAGATCAGCCCCACGAGCCCATAGGAGACCAGGTCGGCCTCCTCGACGTGCGGAGGCAAGCCTGCAGCAGTGCGTCCAGCTACGTACTTGACCAGCGGTGAGTAGGCGACGACCAACCGCTCGCGAGCGCGAGGATCGTTGTCATTCTTATAGCGTCGCCACAGTTCGCGCA
>DATNKN010000069.1:0-16396 GCA_035603375.1 Solirubrobacteraceae bacterium | reverse complement strand
CCGGTCGAGTCGCCCCAGCAGCTTCGAGGTCTGACCCTCGTCGGAGATCTCCGCGCCCTGGGCGATCTCGCGGTTGCTGGAGCCGGGGTGCTCTCCGATGAAGATCAAACAGCAGACCGTGCGGTAGGTGAGCCGCATATCGAGCCGCTCGAGCAGTCGCCCGCCATCGCCTGAGACGCTGGCCCGCTCGGGCACGCTGACCTCGGGGGCAGTGCGCGTCAATTCCTCGCCGGCGGCGCTCGGCCCCAGATAGGGCAACACGATTAGCGCCATCAGCTGTCCATGCAGCAAGACCAGCGGTCGCGCATCGGCGGAATCACTCGCCCCGCTTCGCTGAGATGCCCCAGATCGCGTGTCTGGGCGCATGAGCAGGGCCCCGTGGATGACCGAGAACGCGCCGCCGACGATCCCCTCGCCGGTGAGCAAAGGCGCTCCACTGGACCCACGCGCCCGTGGCGCCCCGGCGCCAAGCGCGGCGACCAGCTCATCTAGCACTCGAGCGCGATGCTCCAGCACGAGCCGGCCCGCCCCCAGAGCCTCGATCACGCAGACCCGCGCCAGCTCGGGCTCGGCGTCGAGCAAGCCAAGCAGAGCGGCAAGCGCGTGGCGCACGCGGTCGCGCCAGGAGCGCCGCGAGCCGTATGCCTCGACGATGACCTGCCTCGCCTGGGAGACGCCCCACTCAAACGCAGCCAGAAAGCAGTCCTCGCGCCCTTCGAACAGCTCGTAGAACGTGCGCCGCGAAACGCCGGCGCGCGCAACGACAGGCGCCACGGCCGCCCCGATATAGCCCTCAACGGCCGCGACCTCGATCATCGCGCTGAGCACCCGCGCGCGCTGGATGTCCTCGACCTCCTCGCGTGAGGGCACCCCGCCACCACCCGGCGCCACCGCATCAGCGGTGCCGCGAGCATCGCCCCGCGGCCGCCGGAGCGTGGACAATGACGTGTCGTCGCTGCTGCCTAGCATCTCTCCCCTGCGCATGACTCTAGAGCGAACGCGGGTCGCTGTGGGGAAATACGCGGGCCGCGCTCTGGAGGGCTATTTCTTCCCCTTGCGCTTGACCTTAGCTCTCGCCTTTGTTTTCTTGGACTTCTTGACCTTTGGGCAGCCCGTGACGCTGATCGGGGTGGACTGGTGGAGAACCGCCCCGTTCTGGCCGGTGAATGCGGTCGGCATCACGAGCTTGGTCTTGCAGAGGTTGCCGTTTGCAGCCAGGGCTGAGTATTTGCCTTGGGGCAAGCTCAGTTCGAAGCTTGCGATTGGAACGTCGGGCACGTTCTTGAACGTGCTGCTCGTGATGTTCGTTTTGTTGTTGATGAAAGTGGATCCGACGAGGTCTACGGTCACGCCGTAACCTTGCAAGACAGCGATCAGGGATGGGAATTCTTCCCCTGCGTGCGATACGAAGTAGGCTGGTCCTTCGATCGGGACTGGTAGGACTGGCGTGATCGCCTTCGCGTGACCCACGATCGATGCTGCGGGACAGTTGGCTGGGTTGGCTTCGAACACCTTCGCCGTACACGCCTTCTGCAGCGTCGTCAGACGAGAGGGGAGCTGCTTTGGCAGGTCTACCTTGACGCTGTTGATGTTCGACTGCGACGAGGCCTGATTTGCTCCAAGGTTTCCTGTGGGGTAGACGATCTTCGCGGTCAGACTCGCACCATTAGCTCGGGATGTTTTGCCCGATGTAGAAACCTTGAAGTTCGGTTGGAACAAAAGGCTGCGACATGACCCCATCTGGAAGTGGCTTGATACTGGTGCTGTCGCTCCTTCGAAGCTATAGGCCGTGCCGGAGAAACTCATGGGGTTACAGCTCGTCGGATTGAACATGAATTCCGGCCTATCGATCACAGCATCTATCTCGCGAATATCGGTCGGGATACCCTTCACCGTCTTCGGGAACGCCGTCGTACTGATAGTCAACTGGCTCGTGTGTGGGTCCACTTCGATCTTTGCTCGGACTACTTCGGTACCCAGATTGAATGGACCGGCGACTATCGGCACCGCGATAGATAGGCCGAACGGAGCACCCTCATACGGTCCCGTCAAGTAGATCGGTGCTGGTGGAGCACCAGGCTCAGGCAGCACGAACGGGTACGGGCCAGGACCAACCTCAGCGACAGTATGTCCGATCTGCGAGGCACTGGAGCATGTTCCTTGGGCTGCTTGTGGTTCCTGGCAGAGGGGGACCTTGGCGATCATGCCTAGTAGTCCCTCTGGTGTCTTGAACTGTAGTTTTTCGATGTGCTGCTGCCCATCATTACGCGACAGCAACATCGTGAAGTCCGTATATCCCGCCGCCTGATCGGTCGTGGCACCCGCGGTCATCGTCGGCGTGAACGGTAGTGGTCCCGTACAGTTCGACGCACTGCTGCCGCCCGGCCCTGCAGTGATCTGGAAGTTGCTTTCAGACAGCGCATCCGCAGTCGAGGGGCTACTCCACGGCGCGAAGTCCGCCGTCGCGGTATACACACCACAGAACTGTGGTGTCACTAGCGCTGCTTGCGCACCGCCGCTGAAGCTCAACACGAATTCGTTCAATGGCGCGTCTGGGGTTCCCGGGTCTTGTGGGGTGCCCTTGAATGTTGTAGTGATCTGACCCGTCTGTTCGTTCAGATGGACCGTGCCTATCAGCTTCAGATAGACGCCTTCGCCTTCAGCGGCCACCAGCAACTGTAGGTTCGGGGGATTCGATTGCAGGACATACACATTTCCTTTCAAACGTCCTGGCAATAGTGGGGTTGAGATTTCGTCGGTCCCGACCTTAGACGCCGCAGGACAGGATGGTGAACCGTCCATTGTTTCCTTTTCGGCTTCAGGACCACCGATATTCTCCTGCCATGGTTGGCAGGCTGCCAGACCAGTGGCTTGGCCGGGGTTGATCGCTACGCCTTCAGGCAACACGACCGTCGTTTCCTTCAAACCGGGAGTCGCCAACCCTTCGGGGTTCAATCCCTGCGGGACCTTTACGATCGTCGATAGGCCTGCCGGGGTATCTGAGAAGCTAGTGTCCGGTGCAAGTTTTATGAATGGTTGGAAGTGCTTGAGCTTGTCACAACCGGTGATCCCAACAGGAACGTTTTCGCTGTTGTGCCAGGGAACATTGAATGGTGAGCTGTTCACGCTTTCGTTCTCCCATGTCCCGACCTCTTCGAAGCTGAAGTTGTTTTCGCCTGGTTCACGGCCCGGCCCCCCACAAGCCGTCGGCAACGACAATAGTGGTTTGTCTGGGGCTCCTGTGTGGTGTTCGCTTGGATTACCCCAGATCGTTGTCGTGTTGAACACGATCTTGCGCTGAGGAACATTCGCATGCTCAGTAATACCATAGTCCCCACCGCTACGTACACGCGCATCGATGAACACGTTAATATTACCCGCCAAAGTAAACGCGAACTCCGCAGCGATACCCGGCGGAGGCACCATATTATACACCGGAAAGGTGATCAGCCCAGCCCCTGACACAGATGTGACATCTTGACCGATCTGACTGTCAGATCGACATTCACCAGAGTTCTCTAGTTCCATGCGAGTGCACTTTGGTACCGCACCGGGTTCGCCGACGATCCCCGGGGGAAGACTCACATTCATAAATCGCGGTTCGCCACCACTCGGCTTTTCGGCTCCGCCACCCACACCCGTGCTGCTCGACTCGAACACTACAGTGATCTCATACGGGTGCGAACCAGCCTGCGTATCTATCGTACCATCAGGATTGGTAACCCACGCATCCGCGTCAGCAAGACCGAACAGTGCCGGTTCCATACCGTAATGCACCGGGACAGTCGCATTCGCGACATCCAAAGCACCACCACCGCTCACCGCCACACGATCCGGTTCACTCACTGGGGACGCCGACACGTTCACAGGAATTTCAATAATGCGGGGGTAACCACTGTGTTTGATCGGTTCCAATTCGCATGTAATTTCCCGCGTGCCAGTACATTTGCCGCCTCCAGTGATTTCCGAGGTCTTCGCGACTACACCGGACGGCAATACGTTCGTCAGCGTCGGGCCGGTAGTGCTTTCTCCAGCACCGAGATTATATACGTACAAGAGTAGACGCCCTTCGCCTCCGGGTGGGAGATTAGTCGGAGCGAAACGCCCAATCACCTCATAACCAGGCGCTGGAGCATCAGCCGCCGCGAAAGACGCAAACATCAACGCCAGCGCACAAACTACCAGAACGGACAGCACGAAGCGCTTCAACATTATTTCCTCCCCTTTACAACTGTCCGTGAGCCCTTACGAGTCTTCTTCAACGGCCCATAACGTTTCCTAGCCCGCACTTCACATGTTGCTCGTTTACGCTTCGGCTTCTTATGACAAACTTTCAACGCATCAGCTAGCTTCTGAGCGCGCGATAGCGTCTTAACCTTTACTTTGACCGCAATCGTCGCTAGTGGCGCGAAGTTGCCGACGCCGTTGAATGTGACGCTCGACGGTGTCGCGAATGTCGGCGGCGGCGAAGGCACACCCTGACAACCAGTCCCCGTACACTGCGGCGGAGAAACCGGCTTCACGCCGTCCACCCTCACATCATAAAGATCAAACGTTTCGTTCTGGTCTTCCGGAGTCAACTGCGCGCGCGTAGCTACGAACACATCGCTGCCGCTTTCGCTAGCGCCTATCAGCCACGAACCGGATTCGCTTGTACCACCGGAAAGCAGGAACACACACCCCCCATTCACCCCAGAACCACCGGTACAACTACCAGATCCTTCGCGCTCCCACTCGTACACATCTTGCCTGCCATTCGTATCCTGCGACACCAACGATGATCCACTATCGAAAAACACACGGTCACCGTCTTCGCTGATCCACCGCGGAAGACCGGTAACGTTCCAACCCACCGGCAGATACCCTGAGGAGACTTCGCGAGCCGAACCACACGAAGCACAAAACAAACTGTTCGACTCAGCCTCATACACGTACACCTCCTCAGCTCCCGCATTCTGATACCCGTGTGGATAGCCAGCCACACTCAGCGGCTGGCTAGAGATAAAGACAAGACCGTTACCGTCGTCGGTAACACGAGATGTACGCGTATTCAAGCCAGGCTGCCAGTCACCCGATTCAATTCCTTTGGTCCCTCCGGAAAAGGGTTCCACGTTACTGCCATCTCCATCAGATAGCGTCCCTATAAATATAGGACTGGTGCCATCTTGCAACAGGTACAGGTTTGGTTCGCCCTCCATGGGCAGAGCGCCCCCGCTGCTCGGACCGGAAAGTACTCCCTTGGCGACGAAATAAATACTTTTGCCGTCTTCACTTACCCCCAACACACTGATTACGCCTGCATCAGGTCCGGTCAAGGATTCCGTTGCTGCGTGATCGGGTTCGGGTTCAGCGTTGAAACGATAGAGATCTCCACCTTCGGTATATAGCGCGTAACGCCCATTCGATGCAGACGCCCAATACCGCGCTTCACCACCGGACACCTGAACCGTACAAGCATCACCAGACACACTGCATTTGTCATTCACAACAGGACTCTGTGGCTCGGTGGGATTCTCACGCAGAAAAAGACCGGTAGACCGCTCCTCAGCAGGTTTATCTTCGCCGTACAACGTTTCAATGCTCGACCAATACACACGACTACCATTCGCAGAGATCACACCGGAAAAGTCAGGAGAGTCTTTTCCTGCATCGCCAAGTGGCGGTGCGCCAAACGTCGCACCAGGCACAACCTTCCCCTCAGGCGACACGTCAATCAAACTCAGCTTGCCGCTGACAGAATCGTACAGGTAGTTCTCATTTAGGTAGTTCCCGTTTTCGCTTTCAGCGATTTCCTTCTTAACATCATTCTCGAGTTCCGTTTCAAGCACACCACTACCAGCAAGCAATGCGTCGTTAGTCTCAAACAACAAATCGCTAAAACTCGAAGACCCACCCGCAAAAACAGGTCGTGTTGAGTTACCACTTAGGATGGCAACGCCTTGGTTCTGACCAAAATTCCCAGCTGACCGGTTTGGCTTGACCTCATTTGTATAAAGTGGCTGATAGGAACTTCCGCTAGTTCCACGCGCATAGAGCACTTCATAGCCTTCACCTAGCGCATCTTCTGCAAGCGCCGGATTCGTGGGTTCGGCCGGCGTGCCTGAAACAAGTACCCCAACCGACAGATCGCTCGAAAACCCCTGGTAGAAAGTACTGAAGACACCCGCTGGCTGAATACTTCTAGTAATCCAACCACTTGCAAGGCGTTTAGCCAAGAACTGATTGCCTATCCAGTTTCCAGCTTCTCCGTTGCCGCCACCCGAAGTAGCATCGCCCTCATACGCCACAGCAGACCCATCAGCCGACACCTGGAACAACCGCGTCGTAGGAATTCCTTCCACGTCTTCCGAGACATAGCCCGAAGCGGTTGGTACATACACATCCGCGTTCTCATTCTCTGGTGGAGTGACCATTTCATCAACACGGTTATCGGGCAGGCCCTGGCTGCCAGCAACACTCGCTTCACCAGTCTTGAAGGTCCCGTCGGACGACTGCGCCCTGCCCATATCGTTGCTCGCGACGATCCGATAGTGGTATTCACCGTTGGGCGCGAGACCGGTCAACCGCGCCTGGACACCGGCAGGCCCATGCTGCCCACTAACACTAGCCGCCACAGTGCTAGACCCGTAAGCTTCGCTCGGACCGTATTCCACCTGATAAGTAACCATTTCCCCGTGCGGATAGATTTCAGCGCTGACCGTCGCTTCGGTCGAACTGACATTCGTGACCGACACTCCCGTAATCGCGGGTGTAGCGCGCCCGGTCACCTGCGTCACTTCATTGCCCTGCGCCTGTTCGCCAAAGGTGTTGCTCACGACCAGACAGAACGTGTAGTCCTCGTTCGGTTCCAGTTCCATGGCTTCGACCTGAACCCGATCCTGCTTGGCTTCAGCGACTTCGACAGGCGCCGTGCTCTGCCCGCCCGCACACGTGCCGTTCGTGTTGTAATCCAACTGATAGCTCAACCGACCTTTAGCACCGCCAGGATTCAACTCGCCTTCAAACGTAGCCGTAGTCGCCGTGATCGCACTCGCGGGTTCCGTAGTCACAGGAGCTTCGAGCGATGAGGATGTCGTGAACGTCGCCTGATCACTGACGGACTGTTCGCCTTTGATCCCATTGCGAACTAGCAGACACACCGTATATTCAGTGTCAGGCAACAGACCCTGCAGCGTTTCGCTGACGCCTTCTTTGCCCCCGCCCAGCGATATACCGGGCGACGCGGGTGCTTTGCCTTCCCCTTCGCACCCCGCTTTGCCCTTCTTATAAAGGAATTCGTACGTCCCCAGTTCATAAGTGCCCGGACCGCCTTCAACACCCGGGTTCAAGACACCATGAACCACGGCGGTAGTGGGCGGAACAAGCGCTTCCACCGACACTTCAGGAGTTTCAGGAGCCGCAGCCAACGCAGGCACACAAACCCACACAAGCCAACCGACCAGCACACAACACACGACCATGACCGGCAAGACCGGCTTACGAGCAAGCATCAAGGACCCCTCCTCCGGGCTGCGACTCTGGACCCGCAGCCGAACTTCTCTCCCGTCGGCTGCTGTAGAGAAGCTTATCCGAAAGTGAGTCTAGTTGTCAATGGCAAATATAGACGTGTGCTGAAGGAACGAGACATGCGCCCCCGTGTCACGCCGAGCCCTGCGGTTGCGGGCTTTTCGCGGACCTCTTGCAGTGGAGCGGCGAGGGAGCGCTCGGGCTTGCTCAGCCGAGCGCGACCATGCGGTCGATCGGCACGCGCGCCCGCTCGGCGATCTCGGGCTCCACGCGCACCTCGAAGCGCATCTCGCGCAGCGAGTCGCGCAGCTTCTCGAGCGTAATCATCTTCATGTAGACGCAGGAGGCCTCGGCGTTGGCCGGGATGAACTTGACGTCGGGGGCAGCCATTTCCAGCGGGTAGAGCATGCCCGTCTCGGTGGCCACAACCGCCTCGCGCGGCTGATTGGAGACGCCCACCCCTCCAATCAGAGACGCGCTTGCATCGCGCTCGAGCTGATCGGCGTAGCGCAGCATTCCGCCAGTGGAGAGCATGTGCACGCCCTCGGCGGACACGTCGCCGGCGGCGACGTACTCCATGATCGAGGTCGTGCAGCCGCACTCTGGGTGGATCAGGAAGTCGGCGCCCGGGTGGGCGGCGCGAGTCGCGTCGATATCCGAGGGGCGGATGCCAGCGTGCACGTGGCACTCGCCGTCCCATACGTGCATCCGCCTGCCCAGCTCCTTCTCGACGTAGGCGCCCAGCCACATGTCGGGGCCAAACAGGATTTCGGTGTCCGGGCCACGGGTCTCGTAGATGTGGCGCACGACATCGACCGCGTTGGCAGACGTACAGCAGTAGTCGGTCAGGGCCTTGACCTCGGCCGTGGTGTTCACATACATGACCACCACCCCATCTGGATATGAAGCGCGCCACTCCCCCAGCTGCTCGGCGTCGATCGACGCCGCCAGCGAGCAGCCCGCGTCCAGATCGGGGATCAGCACCGTCTTCTCCGGACACAGGATCGAGGCGGTCTCGGCCATGAAGTGCACGCCGCAGAATACGATCGTCTCGGCATCCGAGGCGGCCGCTTGGCGCGAGAGTCCGAGCGAGTCGCCCACGTAGTCGGCGACCTGCTGCACCTCGGGCACCTGGTAGTTGTGCGCGAGGATCGTGGCGTTGCGCTCGGCGGCAAGCGCGCGCACCTCTGCGTGCAGCTCAGTCGTCTCGGCCTCGGTGAGGGCGGGCAGCGGCCCCTGGGTTGGGATCATCGGCAACGTCTTCATCTCGCTACCTCCAGGATCAGGGACAGGTCGAGAGCGGGGGCGGAATGGGTGAGCGCACCAACCGATATGAAGTTTACCCCGGTGAGCGCTTGTTCCCTGACGCTTTGAAGCGTCACGTTGCCGCTTGCCTCAAGCGTGGCGCGACCGCCGACCTGGGCGACGGCGGCACGTAGCTCATCCACGCTCATGTTGTCGAGCAGCAGCCGCGGAGCGCCGGCGGCCAGCGCCTCCTCGATCTCCTGGGGATTGCGCACCTCGACCTCCAGGGTGCCGGCGAGCTGGGGCGCCGAGCGGCGCACGCACGCGACGGCCTGCGCGATCCCGCCCGCGGCGGCGATGTGGTTCTCCTTGATGAGGATCGCGTCGAACAAGCCGACGCGATGATTCGTCGCGCCGCCGGCGGCCACCGCCGCCTTCTCCAGCGTGCGCAGCCCCGGGGTGGTCTTGCGCGTGTCGAGCACAACCGTGCCCGTCCCTTCGACCTCGCGTACGAAACGGGCGGCGAGCGTCGCGATGCCCGACAGGCGCCCAAGGAAATTGAGCGCCGTGCGCTCCCCCGTGAGCAGCGCGGCGGCGGTACCTTCGATCGAGAGCGCGGGCCCGCCCTGCTCGCGCCATTTGCCCTCGTCCACCAGTCGCTCGAAGCGCATATCCGGGTCAAGCAACGTGAAGGCGATCTCGGCCGCGTCCAGTCCGTATATCGCGCCGGGGGCCTTCTGCGTAATTAGGGCACGCGCACGCGTGTCGGAGTTGACGGTGGCGCCGGTCGTAGCGTCGCCGCTGCCGACGTCCTCGCTCAGGGCACACCGGACCAGCTCGATCAGCTCATCGTTGCCCACCGGCATCGCTCCCCGCCCGCCTGCCATCACTCGCCGGCGGTGGAGGCTGACTTCAGTAGATAGGCACGCACGAACCCATCCAAATCCCCGTCAAGCACGCGCTGCACGTCGCCCATCTCGTGTCCGGTGCGGTGGTCCTTGACCATCGAGTAGGGGTGCAGCACATAGGAGCGGATTTGCGAGCCGAAGTTGACGTCCTGCGCCTCGCCCTTCTCGCGTGCGATCTCTTCCTGGCGTTCGCGCTCCTGCTTCTCCACCAGCTTCGAGCGCAGCATCGCCATCGCCGTCGCCCGGTTGGATGTCTGCGAGCGCTCGTTCTGGCATTGCACGACGATGCCGCTGGGACGATGGGTGATGCGCACGGCCGAGTCTGTCTTGTTGACGTGCTGACCGCCAGCGCCCGAGGCGCGATACGTATCGACCTGCAGGTCGTCCTCGTCGATCTCCACCTCGCCACTGTCCTCCACGACCGGCGCCACCTCGACGCCGGCGAAACTGGTTTGGCGTCTGTGGGCAGAGTCAAATGGAGACAGGCGCACGAGCCTGTGCACGCCCCGCTCAGCCCCGAACAGGCCGTAGGCGTTTTCGCCTGAGACCTTGACGGTGGCCGACTTGATGCCGGCTTCCTCCCCTGGGCTAACCTCCAGCAGCTCTACGTCAAAGCCGCGTCGCTCGGCCCAGCGCATCATCATGCGCAACACCATCTCGGCCCAGTCCTGCGCATCGGTGCCGCCGGCGCCGGCGTTGACGCTGACGAGCGCGTCGCCGGCGTCGTAGGAGCCGGAGAAAAGACGCTGCTCCTCCAGCTCAGCCAGGCGCTGCTCGACTGAGAGCAAATGCTCTTCGACCTCCTGCTCGAGCGATGGCTCCTCCTCGGCCATCTCCACCAAGCCGTCAAGATCGTCTACGTCGGACTGCAACCCGGCGAATGTCTGTAGGCGCTTACTCGCCTTGGCGTGCTCAGCCGAAACCTTTGCGGCGGCATCGGCGTCGTCCCAAAAGCCCGGCGCCTGCATCTGCGCTTCGAGCGCCTCGATGCGCTCGCTCAGTTGAGCGGGGTCAAAGATAGTCCGCGAGCAGTGTCAGCTGCTCACGGATGGCCGCAAGGCGTTGCGGCGTCGACTCGCTTGTGGGTGCGGTTGCCATCGCCCGCAACGCTATCAACAGTCGCGGGCGCCACAGGACTCTCGCACGCCGATCGATGGCCGACCACGCGTGGTCGCCACATGCGCAGGTCGATTATTCGACCACATCGGCGGTGGCGAACGCTGGACAGGAAAAAGCCAGTAACTGGACTACGAATCTGTTGCGATCGACACGGACTTGTGTACGCTGTCGTCATAGCCGCTATCCGTCACGCCGCCACCGTCAACAGGGCGCCTCGGCGCTTCGTCGTGCACAACACGCACGAGCAGATTCAACTTGCCGCCGTTCGCGTGGTGGCCGCCAAGGGCTATCACGAAACCGCCGTTCGCGATATCTGCGCGGAGGCGCAAATCTCCGCACGTTCCTTCCGCGAGCACTTCGCAAGCAAGGAAGAAGCCGTCTTCTCGGGGATCGAAGCCGGCGTGGACCTGGTGATGGGCTTCTGCCAGGAGGTGTACCGAAACTCGCCGAGCTGGCCGGACGCGGTGTGGGACGGTCTGCACGCATATGGCGAATGGGTGATGAACGAGCCGGCGTTCGCACGCACCGGGATCGTCGAGCTGCTGTCGGTCGGGCCCTCCGCACACGAGCTTGCACAATCGCTGATGGACGTGTTCTCGATCTTCCTACAGCCCGGCTACGACCTGCTCGACCCTGCCGCCGCGGGCAGACTCGACCAGCCCGTGACCCAAAGCTTCTTCGAACGGCTCTACATCCAGATCGCGGAGCACTCACCGGAGTCGATCCTCACGATCATCCCCGAGCTGGTCCGCACGATCCTCACCCCGTTCATGGGCCCACAGGTCACGGAGCAGTTCATCTCCAGGCGCGAAGTCTCTACGCGCCGTGACAGCGCTTGAACTTCTTACCGCTCCCGCACCAACAGGGGTCGTTGCGGCCGAGTTCGTGCTCTGAGTCGGTCACGCGCTGCTCGACGACCGGTAGCGCTTCGACGGGCTCGCCTTCGCCGTTGTAAGCCGCGCCGTCCACGCCTGCCGCCGCGGCGGCTGCCGCTACCGCGCCGGCGCCCATGGCGCTGGAGCCACCCGAATAGGACACGCGACCGGCACGGGTCGAGTTGCCCGAGGCCGCGAACGCCGGACTGGGAATCCCACCCGCCCCGCCCTGCCCACCGCCATTCTGGCCATCGACGGTGACCTGCACATTGAAGATCATGCGCGTGAAGTCCGCCCATACGCTGTTCATGAGATCGCCGAACAGCTCAAACGCCTCGTTCTTGTAGGCGACGAGCGGATCGATCTGGGCGAAGCCGCGCAGGTGGATGCCCTCGCGCAGATAGTCCATGTCGTACAGGTGCTCGCGCCAGCGTTCGTCGATGATCTGCAGGATCAGGAAGCGCTCAAGCGCCCCCATCAGCTCCTCGCCAAGCTCTTGCTCGCGGGCGTTGTAGTGCTCGAGCGCCATCTCGCTGACCCGCTCGTTCAGATAGCCCGTGTCGACTGTCTCCGGATCAAGCTCGTCCTCGCCCAGCTCGACCGGGAAGAACTGCCCGAGCGCGGTGAACAGTCCGTCTAGATCCCAGTCCTCCATGTAGTCGCCCGGCGTGTACTGGTCGATCGTGCGCTCGATCGCGCCTTGCACCTGCTCGCGCGCCTCCTCGCCCATCGCCTTGCCTTCGAGCACGCCGTTGCGGTAGGCATAGACGATGCGCCGCTGCTCGTTCATCACGTCGTCGTATTCGAGCACGCGCTTTCTGATCAGGAAGTTCTGTTCCTCGACCTTCTTCTGGGCCTTCTCGATCTGCTTGGAGAGCATCCCGGCCTCGATCGGCTCCTCGTTGCCTTCCTCGTCGAGGCCCCCCAGGCGGTCGAGGATCTTATAGATGCGGTCGCCCGCGAACAAGCGCACCAGGTCGTCCTCGGCCGAGAGGAAGAAGCGGCTCTCCCCCGGGTCGCCCTGACGGCCGGAGCGGCCGCGCAGCTGATTGTCGATGCGCCGGGACTCGTGACGCTCAGTGCCGCAGATGAACAGACCTCCCGCCGCCGTCACGCGTTCGCGGTTGGCCTCCACCTTCGCTTCTATCTCCGGCAGCAGCTCCTTCATGCGCTGCTCGTAAGCCGGGTCCTCCAGGGTGACGTCTCGCTTTGCCAGCTCGAGTCGCGCCAGATGCTCGGGATTGCCGCCCAGCTTGATGTCCACCCCACGACCGGCCATGTTGGTCGCGATCGTGACCGCGCCGGGCTGGCCGGCCTCAGCGACGATCTCGGCCTCACGGGCGGCGTGCTCGGGCTTGGCGTTCAGCACGGTGTGGGCAATGCCGCGCTTTTTCAGGCGCTCCCCCAGAAGCTCGGAAACCTCGACTGAGATCGTGCCGACGAGCACCGGCTGTCCGTTCTCGTGGCGGGCAGCAATCTCTTTGACGACTGCCTCCCACTTGCCCTCCTTGGTCTTATAGACCTGATCGTTGCGGTCGTCGCGAACCATCGGCATGTTTGTCGGCACCTGCACCACCGGCAGCTCGTAAATCTTCATGAACTCGGTCGCCTCGGTCAGCGCCGTGCCGGTCATGCCCGAGAGCTTGTCGTAGAGGCGGAAGTAGTTCTGGTAGGTGATCGTGGCGAGCGTCTGGTTCTCCTCCTGGACGCGCACCCCCTCCTTGGCCTCCACCGCCTGATGTAGCCCTTCCGACCAGCGCCGACCGTCGAGGATGCGTCCGGTGAACTCGTCGATGATCTTCACCTCGCCTTCGATCACCGCATAGTCCACGTCGCGCTTGTACAGCGACTCGGCCCTGAGCGACTGGATCAGGTGGTTGACGAGATGGCCGTTCTCGGCCTTGTAGAGATGGTCGATATCGAGGAACCGCTCCGCCTTGGCGACGCCCTGCTCGGTGATCGCGACCGTCTTCTGCTTCTCGTCGAACTCGTAGTCGAAGTCCGCCACGAACCCCTTCTTGGAACGCGGGTCCATGCCTTCGGGTGTCTGACCCGCCTTGAGGCGTGGCGCCAGGCGGGCGAACTTTACGTAGAGATCCGCGGCCTGTTCGGGGGCGCCGGAGATGATCAGCGGTGTGCGGGCCTCGTCGATCAGGATGTTGTCGACCTCGTCCACGACCGCGAACGGGTGTCCGCGCTGTACCTTCTCCTCGAGCGACTTGGCCATGTTGTCGCGCAGGTAATCGAAGCCGAACTCCGAGTTGGTGCCATACACCACGTCGCACGCGTAGGCCAGCTGCTTCTCGTCGTAGGGCTGCTGGTTCTGCAGCACCCCGACACTCACCCCGAGTGCCGTGTAGAGCGGACTCATCCATGCGGCGTCGCGTCGAGCCAGGTAGTCGTTGACCGTGACCACATGCACGCCCTTGCGCTCCCGTGAAGCGGGCGCGGAGCCGTTCTCGCTCGAAGCCGAACCCGGGTTGCTCCCGTTCGAAGCCGTGCCCGGGTCGTTACCGCTCGAATCCGACCCTGATCCGTTCTCGCCGAAGGCGGCGTCCGGCTCGTTACCGCTCGCGGACGACGCCGAGCCCGCCTCGCGCACCGCCAGCGAGTTGAGCACGACCGCGAGCGTCGCCGTGAGGGTCTTGCCCTCGCCGGTCTTCATCTCGGCGATGCAGCCGTCGTGCAGGGTCATCGCGCCGATCAACTGGACGTCGAAATGGCGCATACCCATCGTGCGCTTGCCCGTCTCGCGCACGATCGCAAAGCACTCCGGCAGCAGCTCGTCCAGCGACTCGCCCTCGGCCGCGCGTTCGCGCAACGCGTCCATCCGCTCGCGCAGCTCCTCTTGAGTCTCCAGCTCAAGCTCTGCCTCGAAGGCGCCGATCAGCGCGACACGCTTCTCGTATTGCTTGAACTTCTTTGACTCGCCGATGTTCAGCGCACGATCGAGAATCGACATGCTTTCAGGGTACCGACTACACAGCCGGCGTTACGCGGTCAGCTTCCTGGCGCTGCCGTACAGGCGCGATTGACGCCAGTTGGCGCCGATCGCGCGGGCAGCTCAGGCGCCGGCTGCCGGGAAGGTGGTGCGCGGCGTGGGCATCGGCGCGGCGTGCGCCTCGCGGCGGTGGCGGCGCTTGTCACGATGGCGCTTGACCTGACGCGCAAGCTCGTCCACGACCAGGTTCAGCGAGTGCAGCATCTGCGGCGAGGAGTCGCGCGCCCTGAGCGTGATGCCCTTCAGGTAGAGCGTCGCCTCCGCCACGTCGCTGTTGGCCACGCGCGGGTTCGGCTCCCTGAAGATCTCGAACTCCAAGCGAGCGAACTCGGACACCTGACGGGAAACCTTCTCCAGCCGGCGTTCTAGATGCACGCGCATGTCGTCGGTGACCGGGACATTGCGGCCCTTAATGTCTATCTGCATCAGGGACTCCCTTCACTCGGAGACGATGTGCATCCATCGTACCCCTCTCGGGAGCGGTTATGTATCGGCTTTGCACGGATGTTCTACGCGTCCCATCCATTGCGTCAAGGGACTGCTCTCAGGGGACTCGCGCGGGTCCCCCGTTCTTATCTGGCCCGCAGGCTCTCCAAGATCCCCGCGTGCCCGGCGATCGCGCCGATCAGGATCGCGCCGGGGGCGACAACTGTGCCGGGCAGCACGATGCTGTCGCGCAGCTGGGCACCCTCGCCCACACGTGCGCCGTCGCCCAGCACGAGCGGGCCGGTCAGACGCACGCCCTCGCCCAGCTCGACGTCGTGGCCGATCCACACCGATCCTTCGACCTCGGCGCTGTCCGGCACGACGCTGTCCCCCGCGACGACCACACCCGGGGAGACCTCGCGACCCTCGACCTGTAGGCGCAGCTCGCCGCGCAGCGCGTCGAAGGTGCCCTGGCGCAACTCCGCAAGCGAGCCGACGTCGTTCCAGTACTCGCGCACCTCGTGGATGTGGAACGGCACGTCGCCCACGAGCAGCGCCGGAAACACGTCCTGCGCCCAGTCCACGAAGGGGCGCTCAGGGAAATAGTCGAATATCTCCGGCTCGAACATGTAGATGCCGCAGTTGCCGAGGTCCGACAGCGCTTCCTCCGGGCTCGGCTTCTCCTGAAAGCCGGTGATGCGCCCCTCGCGGTCGTGCAGCACAACCCCGTACTCGCGCGTGTCTGAGACCTTCTTGACCGCCAGCGTGGCGATCCCGCCGGCCTCGCGGTGGCGCGCGGCGAACGCACTCAGGTCGATGTCGGTGAGCGCGTCGCCGGAAATCACCACGAACGACTCGCCCTCGAAGAAGTCGGCGCAACCGCGCACCCCGCCGGCGGTGCCAAGTAGCTCCGGCTCAAAGCGGTAGCTCAGGCGCGTGCCGAAGTACTGTTCGATCGACTCGGGAAAGTAGTGCAGATTGGCGATCACGCTGTCGAAGCCGTGACGGTCGAGCAGGTCGAGGATGTGCGCCATCACGGGCCGATCGAGCACGGGCACCATTGGCTTCGTGATCTCGTTCGTGAGTGGGCGCAGACGCGTGCCGAGACCCGCCGCGAGAACCATCGCTCTCATCGCGGGCAAGCTATAGGAAACCAGAGGGCCCCGTAGGGCGCCGTAGACCAAGCGAGACAAGGACGCACCGACCGCAGTGTGCTACGCACATAAGGGAGGGAGGACGCAGTATCGCGCCGCGTCTACGGCCGTCCTACGCGCCCCATTCCCAAGAGCTGCGATACACACGCTGGTCCTCTCGCA
>DATNKN010000062.1:0-7235 GCA_035603375.1 Solirubrobacteraceae bacterium | reverse complement strand
TGAGGGCCCGTTGACCGACGGCGCCACCAGTTCCCCATCGAGCGGCGCATCGCTGGATTGGTCGAGCGCGGCGGACTCCACGACCCCGCTCGACCCGCTCGAGGTCGAAACTTCATATACCTGCGGGCTGCTGCTCACAGGTGCGCCGCCAAAGCCGGTCGTTTCACGTTTGATGCGCAGCGATTCGAGCGCCACGCCCGAGGGCACGTTCAGCTGCCATAGTGCGAGCGACCTGCCCGCGGGGTCGGAGTCGGAGAACGTGGCGATCAGGCCGCCCGTATGATCTCCCCCTTCTTTGCAGCCGTCGCCATACGTCGCCGTGCGACCGTCGCCGCCGGTCGTGGATTCGAACGGCCCGGTGCCCAGCGCTTCTTCCTGCGGGCCGTGACAGGCCCACAGCTCCACGCTCGCGGCGCTCGCCGCAGCGGGTAGGCAGAAGACTGCCGCCGCGATCAAAAGGATCGCGGCGGCAGTCCAGTTCCATCGTGCTTGTTGAATCGTGCAGATCAAGCATCCCTGCTTTTAATGAGCGACCAACAGTTACGGTGTCGTGGTTGACAGGGTCAGCGTTATCACCTTGCTGTATGTGCCCGTGTTCAGGCGTTCGTGTTCAAGGATGTACTGCCTGAACGTCACCGTTACCGGATCGAGGTTGATCGGGTCCGCCCAGCTCAGCAGCGTGACCTTGCTTGTCAACGGTGCGAACGGAGCGCCCGTTGCGGGTCCGGGGAATACGTTGCCTGTTTCATGATCGACCGCGTCTGCTTCAAGCGGATCGTACAGGTAGAACTCCCTGTTTGCCTCACTGCTGTCGTAGTGGACGAGATGTCCCTCGTGATTTCCGGTTTCCTGGTCTTCAGCCGTGAGCTGGCTTTCCGCGGCCGTGCTGGTGGCGACCACCGAGCATTCGCCTTCGTGCGTTTGCTTTTCTGCGACGCCCGCGTAGAACTTACCCAGGTTGACATGGCAATTGCTGGTCAACTTCTGTTCGAACGGCACTTCGCCGTGGACTTCATCGCTCTCGGACGCCGTCACGACCGCTGTGGCCGCCGATTCGACCGGTGCTGACGCACCGCTCGCGTTGTGTGCAATGACCACGACGCGGACCGTGTGTCCGACGTCGGCGCCCGTCAGCGTGTATTCGGTGCCCGTCGCGCCTTCGATGCTGGTGCACGATGTGCCCGAGGAGTTGCAGTCCTCCCATTGGTAGGTGTAGGAGGTCGGCGACGCCGTCCAACTGCCAGTGGTCGTTTTCAGCGTCAGGCCGCTGTAGGGCGTGCCGCTGATGACGGGCAGTGCGGTGTTCACCGGCACCGAGCTGAAGGTGGCCGTGACCGCCTCGTTCGCACTCATCGGATTGAATGAGCATGATCCAGTACCAGAGCAGGCTCCGCTCCACGATACGGAATAACCGGCTGCCGGAGTGGGCGTCAATTTGACTTCCACTTCTTCGAATTCAGCGCTGCATAGTGTGTGACCCTGCCCACATTCGATACCCGCGGGTGTAGAGGTCACGGTGCCTTCGCCGCTGGCCGTCACCGTGAGAGTGTGCTTTATAGTAGTCACCTTCACGTTGAAGGACGCTTTCGCCGTGTTTTCATGACCGTCCACAGCGGTGCATTCGACTTTGGTCGTGCCGTTTTTGAACGTCGAACCCGATGCAGGCGCGCATTCCAATTTCTTGACCAGCGAGCCAGGGTCGCTCGCTTCAACGCTGTAGGTGACTACCGCTCCGGTGCCCGTGGTTGGAGTGACTATTTCCGCGGGCACTATGATGGTCGGCGGCGTCGGACTGTACTCGTCAGATCCGATGTCACACCCAGTACCCCCCACATAGGGACGCGGATAGCCGCGCTGATCGGTCGCCGGACATTTAGCCGCATCGCCCGCATCGATTGTCGGGCTGCCAGCCTTCTCCGAGAAGAGCGTCGTGGAACCGCCATCGTTGCCCAACGCCGTCAGCAACGGTGTCTTGCTCTGCAACGCCGCTTCGCCACCACAACTGGCATCGGAGGCAAGGCTGTGATCGTTTGTGACGTTCGTGATGGGGCTGATTCCGCACTGCACGGAGCCTTTATTGAGAGCGACGATCGTGTTCGTCAGGCTCACCGTGCCTGTGCCGGCGATGCCGCTTTCTTTGTTATCCACGACCGTCACGTTCTGCAGGCTCGCCGCGCCTTCGTCGACAAGACCGGCTGCGAGGCCGTTGGCAAGCGTCGAGTTAGTCAGATTAGTGGTCGCGCCACTCTCAACAAAGATCTGGCTGCCGGTGTTGCCGGAGATCGTCGAGTTTTCGACGCCCAGAGTCCCCAGATCATCGATCGCGGCGTTCCCTTCGCCAGAACCACCATTGGTGACAACGAGGTGCGTGAGCGCAACTTTCACGCCCGCATTGACGATGACCAGTTCTTTTTCTGATACCGGTGGGTCTGGCAAGACGGCGCTTCCGCTAAGAATGGCACTAGGCGTGTCTTCACCGAGTTTGCCCGCCGGCCCCGCCAGCGTTTGCGTCCCGCTCGTGTTGGTGAAGACCAATGTTTTGGTCGGGCTGTAGGTGCCGGCCGTGAGTTCGATCGTGTTCGCTTCTTTGTTCCCGTTGGCCGTGGTGACTGCAGATTCCAGTTCCGCGACGTTGTGAACGACAAAGGTTGCGGCGTTCGCCTCGCCGGCCAGCATCAAGAACGATGCCGTCGCGGCCAACGCCAGCACAGCGGTATAGCGCCGCAAACGCCCAAGCCATGCATGACTCATCAAATTCCTCCAGTACAGGTCGTGACAGCTTATACGATCAGAAATCGCCGAGTGCGGCAGGGCCAATCTGTTACCAAGCAAGGCACAACCGCTGCTCGCCGTAGAACGGGATCGAAATTAGCAAGCTCCCGCGGCGCAAAGCAAGGCCGTTTACGGCATGGTCACGACCGTTTACCGCATAGTCACGTTTGCCAACGGTGACATTCCGTTCACAAGCGTCCTCTCTCGGTATGACATTCTGTTAACATTTGGTGGCGACCCATCCGATTTGAAGCTTCCCTGTGCTAGGGGTGGGTCGATTGAAGTGGCTCGTAGCGGATGCGCTGTTGAGTATCGGGGCCCTAGCCGATCGCTGTCGCGATTAGAATCGCTCGTTCACAGGTAATTCACTTCTGGCATGGCTCGATCCCTGAGAATGCCCGAACCTCGGCGTGAAGGTCGCTGCCAAGCGCCCGCGCCTTCCTTTTCCCAGCCGTCTACTTTCAAGCCGACAATGACGAGTTCGCGTACCAACACCTCTACAACGAGTGCGGCAGCCACGGCCTCCGCTTTTAGGAAGCCGCGCTTCGCCGCACTGCGCCGCGGGGCCGCGGTCGTGTGGGGGGTGCTCACAGAGAGCCCGCTGCTGTCCGGCCTTGCGGCGACGGCGATCCTGCTTGTGGTCCTCTTCTTCGTCGGCCTGTCGATCATCGGGCCGCACGCGGCCGGACAGGAGACCACGCTCACAAACGCCACCCAACTGATCTCCCAAGGACACGTGACACAGGCGACACTGCTGGATCAGGACTCGCAGCTGGAACTGCGCACCAACAGCGGCCAATCGCTATGGGCGACCTACCCGCATTCGGACTCCTACACGGGCACGCTGATCGCTCTCCTTCAGCGCGAGCACGTGCCCACCACCGTCAACCCGCAGTCGGGCAAGGCGATCCTGCACGCGACCGTCCAGTTCCTGCTGCCGATCCTGATCCTCGTCACGCTGTTCGCTTTCTTCATGACGCTCGTGCGAGAGCAGGGTGCGGCCTTTGCGACGTTCTCGAAATGGACCGGGAGCGGACAGAAGGCCGGTGAGGGCCGGACGACGTTTGCCGACGTGGCCGGCGCCCCCGAGGCGCTGATCGAGCTGGGCGAGGTCTGCGACTACCTCGAGAACCCGGGACGCTACGCCCACCTCGGCGCCAAGGCGCCCAAGGGAGTAATACTCACCGGACCCCCGGGCACGGGAAAGACACTGCTCGCACGTGCCGTCGCCGGCGAGGCACAGGCCAACTTCTTCTCCCTCTCCGGCTCGGAGTTCGTCGAGTCGCTGGTCGGCGTGGGCGCCGCCCGCGTGCGCGACCTCTTCCGTCAGGCGCGCGAGGCGGCTCCGGCCATCATCTTCATCGACGAGCTCGACGCCATCGGCCGCCAGCGAGGCGCGGGCATGGGACAGGGCAACGACGAGCGCGAGCAGACGCTCAACCAGATCCTCGTCGAGATGGACGGGTTTGGGGCAGAGTCCGGCATCGTGATCATGGCCGCGACCAACCGGCCGGACATCCTCGACAACGCGCTGCTGCGACCGGGCCGCTTCGACCGGCAGGTCGTCGTCGACGTCCCAGACGTGCACGGGCGCGCGGAGATCCTGGGACTGCACGCCAGCAGGAGTCCGATCTCACCCCATGCCGACCTGATGCGCATCGCCCAGCAGACGCCTGGCTTCACCGGCGCGGACCTCGCGAACATCATCAATGAGGCCGCGCTGCTCACGGTACGTGGCGGCAAGCAGCTGATCGAGCAGGAAGAGCTGGAGGAGGCGATCGACCGAGTTCTGTCCGGGCCCGCCCGCAAGAGCCACGTGCTCTCACGGGATGAGGTCTGGCGAATCGCCGTGCACGAGTCCGGACATGCGATCGTGGCCCGCGCGATCGGCAACTCGGCGGCGTTGCAGAAGCTCTCGGTCGTGTCGCGCGCCCGCGGGCGCGGCGGCGCGACCGTTTACTCCAGCGAAGACAAGCTCATGCTGACGCACCTTGACCTGACGAAGAATCTGGTTACAACCATGGCTGGCGTGGCAGCCGAGGACTACGTCTTCGGCATGCTCTCCACCGGAGGGGAGAACGATCTCGACGAAGCGACGAAGACCGCCCATGCGATGGTTTCGGTCTGGGGCATGAGCGAGGCGATCGGACCCGTGACTGTGGGCGAGAAACCCGGCGAGATCTTCATCGCCCGCGACCTGGCGAAAACATCGAACGTCGCCGCGGCGACGCACGAACTGGTTGACAGCGAGACGCGGCGGCTGACCCACGAGGCGGAGGACACCGCCAGGCAGATCATCGAGTTGAACAGGACGATCCTGGAGGAGCTTGCCAACACGCTGCTCGACGCCGAGACGTTGAGCGGACCGGCGCTGGATGCGTTCCTCGAGGCTGTGCTCCCATGGCAACCGCCGCTGGTGCAGGGCGTCAACGGCCACGTGCCACCGGTAGTCCTGCGCGAAGCTGTCGGCGTCGGCGATGTCGACGGTCCGTCCATGGGCGCCGACAACGCCGACTGATCGTGAACCGCCCCGCTTGCTACACGATCAGCTGGGCGGCCCTGGCCATCGCGGGAACCGCGGTCGCCCTCGCCGCCGGGGGGTGCGGCGGAGCGTCCGGCGCCGCAACGCAGACGGTTTCCGCAAAGACAGCAGAGGCGCCTGCCCCGACAGCGTCTACCCCGGCGGCGCCTGCCCCCAGCAACAAACTCCTCGCGACAGTTAGCACCACTGGCCAGGTGACCTTGACCGACTCGGGCGGTCGCACCTTCACCCGCTTGCGCAGTGGCTGGTACTCGATCTTCGTCACGGTCAACGCCGCGGGAGCGGATTTCCATCTCACCGGTCCGAGCGTAGACTCAGCCACGAAGGCGAAGATCCCGGGCGTGGCCATATGGGGACTCCATCTCCCCAAGGGCACGTACCGCTACATGAACGATCGTGACGCGCGCGCCACGACGCACGTGCTCTCCGTCTACTGATCACTTCCTTCGGAGGAAATAATCAGGCCGGCGCGGCACGATTCGCGCGCCGCTGCCGCTTATCTCCTCGCCATCTCAGGGCGCGGTGGCGAGGACCTGTTCGAAGTGGCCCAAGAAGTCCTTTTCCACAGACACAGGACCTATCGGGTTGTGATCTGCGCCCGCCTGATAGCGACGTTCCGCCAGCGCTACCCCTTCAAGAGCGAGGCCCCGGGAAAGCGCCTGCTCGATTGCGTTTGGCTCGGCCGAGTGTGCTTGGCGCACGGCTGCCTCGAGCACCCGGATCGTTTCGAACCCGAGACCGGGAAAACTGCCCACCGGTTCACTGCCGAACAGTTTTTTGTAGGTGGCGAGGAAGTGGTGTCCCGCCTGAGTTTCACGCGGGAAGCCGTATGATGGGAAGACCGCGCCGTCGAGCGCATTCGCGTCGTCTTTGAGGATAAGTCCCGTATCCATGACCGACGCACCCAGCACGCTTTGACGTAGACCCTTTGCCTTCAGGCCGGCCGCCAGCTGGTTCACCAATGGCGGCGGAAGCGCAGTGAAGACGATCGAATGTCGCGCGCCGGCAGCTTCGATGGCGTGCGCCACGCCCGAGAAATCGCTCGTTGTCATGGCGATCGAAGCGCTGCCGACTATCCGTATACCCTTGCGTTGCGCGGCGGTACGGAAGTCTTCTGTAGCGAGCTGGACATAACGGCTGCCTGGAGCGGTGACGATGAACGCGCTTCCGTAACCGATCGTGCGCATATAGCTCGTCAGCCCGGCCATTTCTTCGTTCGTGGACATCCCTATCGGCCAATAGGTCGGGTAGCGTTCTGCAGCCCTCGGGTCCAGGTTGCACGGCGCGAGCATGAGCGTTCCGTACCGCGCCGCACCCGCGGCGAGGCTCAGCTGCGAGTCCGTGTCGCACGGCAGGATCAGGGCGACGGCGGCCTCGGAGCGCAGATGGGCCTCCACCGCGGCGGGAGATAGATCGTCCAGGTCCTGAGGCACGAGCTTGATCTGAAGATGCTGAGCAAGTCCGCCCGCGGCGTTGAGCTCGTCGCTCGCGATGGCGGCTCCCTGCGCAATTGAGGCGTTCTGTTCCGCGAATAGGCCCGATGGCGGTTGGTCGATCGCCACAACCATGATTCCGTGCCGCAGCGAACGCGTCACGGCTGCGTCCCGGGTGTGAGAAGGAACTACGTTGACTTGCGAGTGGCTGCTGTGGCTGAGCGGCGCCGAGCTGTGCGACCCATTACCACTGCTCCTGGTTAGCACAACCGCCAGCGCCACCACAGCGACCAGCACCGCCGCCGCCGATGCCAGCCGCAACGCCTCAGAGCGACTCTGCGGGCGCAGACTCGACATTTAGCGCAACCCCCGTCGTCGGCGGGTCGGCAAGCCTGCCCGGTTTCTACTCACCGGCGGGCGGAACGGTGTCCACGGTCGTGTCCGTGGGCGGACCGGCTGGAATGGCGAGAAGACTCTCGTCCTGGACG